>NZ_JBFRFP010000003.1:0-287229 GCF_052114885.1 Paenarthrobacter sp. 2TAF44
CGGTCCCATTCCGAACCCGGAAGCTAAGACCCACAGCGCCGATGGTACTGCACCCGGGAGGGTGTGGGAGAGTAGGACACCGCCGGACAATCATTAACAGGGAAAGCCCCGACCACGACGGTCGGGGCTTCCCCCATTTAACCAACAAACCAGACACGGCAAGGTGGGAAAGCCCACCCCTGAGGCGAACTCCCCTAGCCCGAGAAGAACTCAGACAACTCTGCGATGAGCTTGTCGGGCGCCTTGTTTGGGCCGTCGTGCCCGAACCCGGGGAGGATGGTGTAGCTGGAGCCGGACAGGACGTCGTGGATCTGGCCGCACGCTACACCGAAGTATGCGGGGCTTTTCTCGCCCACCACGATCAGTGTTTCCAAGGGCAGTTCAAGGAACGGCTCGGCGGGCATGTCGGCAGCGATGACTGCCTTGATTTCCCGGACTCCGCACGTCATCAGTTCCCGCATCTGCTTACCCATGGGTGTTCCGGCCGTCAGCTTCGTGGCGAGCGTCAACATGGACAGGGGCATGCGCGCGAAGGCGCCTCCTGTCTCTACTCCCTTGATGAGAACGGCGAGTCCGCGATCGTAGTCTCCTGCCGCCGTCGCGCGTTCATATTCCGGCGTCCAGTCGGCTTTGACGCTGTGGTTGACGGACACGGCGGGATCGTAAACGGCGAGTCGCTCCACGGGTAAGGTTCGCGCCGCATGCAGCGCAACCGCACCGCCGAAGCTGTGCCCGAAAACGTCTGTGCTGGATGTGTGCTTCATGACCGCGTCGAGATCCCGGATGTCGGCTTCGAGGGTGTAGTCCTCGGGCTGGGGGGATGATTCACCACGACCGCGGCGGTTAAACGTATGTACGGGCCGCCCGAGGGACTCGCTCAGCTTCTGCGCGAAACGTGTGTAGTCAGAGGCCGTCACCATTGAGGCGGGCACGACCACAATACCCGAGCCTGCCGCCGCCAGGTCACCGCCTGTGGTGAGTACTTCGAGGTGTCCGCCGTCCGTTGTGGTGATGATCTCGCGCGTCATGTCTTGAGCCTAACCGAGCCACCTGAACGCAGGCAGCATGCAGGACGTTATGTGGATAACAATCAGCTTTTGAAGTAGTCCGAAATGTCCATGACTAGTTCCTTCACGGCGGCTGGAACGGAACCGTGGAAGCCCTTTGGCGATACTTCAAGGGTGCTTCCTGGAACGGCCGCGTGCAAACGCGCGGCCGTCACTTTGTAGTATTGGGGACTCTTCTTGCCCACCATGAAATGGGTGCCGGGAGGTAGGACGGAGAAGTCGCGCGGAGTTTCCGTGGCTTCGAACGCAGCCTTGAGTTCTCCGACGCCGGATGGCATGAGTTCACGGAACATTGTGTTGACCTTGGTTCGCGAGACTACAGCCATGAGACCCACCAGTATGGGTTCAGGGACGCGGGCCAGGGCAGTTCCGGGATGCATTCCACGCTTCATGCGGGCAAGCGCTAGGTTGATGTTGCCCTTGTTCACGGAATCCTCGAAGCCGGCCATCCAGTCGGTGTCCATGCTTCCGTCGATATTAACTGCCGCGTCGTAAACGGCGAGCCTGTCCGGTTGGTGGCGTGTGCCGGCAAAGGCCTGCGCAGCGTTGAGGGCCACCGACCCGCCCAGGCTGTGGCCGAGGATGTTCCTCGCGTCGGTGGCATCCATGATGGTGCGCACATCCCCAATTTCCGTGACCATGGAGTAGTTGTGTGGTTGATCGCTGGAGTTGCCGCGGCCCCTGCGATCGTAGACGTCCACGGCCCACCCATCACCGAGGCCCTTCGCGAGGGCAATGGAAAAGGGCCGATAGATCAGGGCAGTGAGGAATGCGCCACCGATCAGGACCACGCGGCGCTCCCCGGGTGCGTCTTCCGCGCCGTAGCTGTACAAGGCGAGTTTGCCGCCGTCGTGCGTTTTGATGGTGCGTTCCCTCACCGGTTTATCCTAGGGCGCGCCGGCACTGGGGCTGTGCCTCCTGAGAGGAAACGGGCGATTCGGGCTGCAAGCCGCCTGCCTGGCCGCAGGGGACCTTCATGGAACTGCAAGGGCACAATAGCGAAGTCGATGACTGGAACCGCTCCAGCAAGGGTGCGGCCGGTCTCGGCGAAGTAGGACGGACTCCAGCCGCCGCTAAGCATGAGTGTTGGAGTCACGAGCGAGGTGAAATCGTGAAGATGCGCGTCGGCGTCGAGTACGGCCCGCATTTCGGCGACGGCGGTGGGCAACAGGGAGCGCATCTCCGAACCCAGCCGCGTCTGTGCAGAGAGGATGCTCAGCATCCGCAAGGCTCCCATCGGCAGGTAGGAGATGGGACCGGCCGTTCCCAAACCCTGCACCAGATGGGCCCACGCGTGGTCCAGTTGGCCTGCGGTAACTGCGGCTTCCAATTCCGGACGCCACCGGCCATGGAGATTTCCTGATAGCGAGACAGCGGCATCGTAGGTGACCAGGCGGTTGATCTTGGTGCTGCGAGCCGCCTGAAGCGCCACGAAGCCGCCGTAACTGTGCGCCACGACATCCGTTGAGTCTGTCCTCCGCATCACCGCCTGAAGGTCCGCGATCTCGGTGCCGGCGGAGTAGCCGGGCGGTTGTGGCGCCGAACGGCCGCGGCCTCGCCGGTTGTAGCAATGGACCGGTCGCCCCAGCATGAGGCTCAGGGTCCGCGCGAAGGGCCAGTACAGGGAATCGGTCACCAAAGTCCCATGGACCACGACGACGCCGGACGGTTCCGCAGGCGCCTGCGAACCGGGAATCGAGGCTTTCGACGCCGGCCGGAACGTGTGCACCTCAAGCTGCCCGCCGCCGTCGTCCGTTTCAACTGTCCACGTCTCCACAGCCCGAGTCTATGTCCGGACGTAGAGGCCCGTAATCACCGGTAAACTTAAGGACTGTGACTTCCGCAAACACCCCAGCCCTGAACACCTCCGCAGAGCCCATCGACGCCAGCGAGCAGATGCGTATCCGTATGGACAAGCGCGCCAAGCTGATCGAACGTGGCACAGAGGCCTATCCTGTGGGCGTTGAGCGGACACATTCCTTGAGCGAGATCCGCGAAAAGTATGCGCACTTGGAAGCCGATGAAACTACCGGTGACATCGTAGGCGTCACCGGCCGCGTCGTGTTCGTGCGCAACACCGGCAAGCTCTGCTTCGCTACCCTCCAGGAAGGTGGCGTTGACGGCAAGGGCGTTCGTCTACAGGCAATGCTGAGCCTGGCCAATGTGGGCGAGGAAGCGCTGGCCGATTGGAAAGCCCTGGTTGACCTTGGGGACCACGTTTTCATCAAGGGCGAGGTCATTTCCTCCCGCCGCGGTGAGCTGTCCGTCATGGCCGATTCCTGGTCCATGGCCTCCAAGGCCCTGCGCCCGCTACCGGTCCTGCACGCGGAGCTTAACGAAGAAACCCGTGTTCGCCAGCGTTACGTGGATCTGATGGTCCGCGATGAAGCCCGCGAGATGGTCTACAAGCGCGCTGCCATTACGCGCTCTGTCCGCGACACCCTGGACCGCCACGGCTACGTCGAGGTGGAGACCCCCATCCTGCAACTGGTCCACGGTGGCGCAACGGCCCGTCCGTTCGAGACGCACATGAACGCGTTCGATCAGAAGATGACCCTGCGCATCGCCACGGAACTCTTCCTGAAGCGCGCTGTAGTGGGTGGCATCGACCGCGTCTACGACATGGGCCGCGTGTTCCGGAACGAAGGCGTCGACTCCACGCACAGCCCCGAATTCACCACCCTTGAGTGCTACGAAGCCTGGGCCGACCAGTTCGTCATGGCCGAGCGCATGAAGGAAATCATCCTGAACGTGGCGGACGTTGTTGGCACCCGCACCATCCAGACGGATGCAGGCGAGATCAACCTCGACGGCGAATGGGCTTGGGTTGCGGTGTACCCGGGGCTTTCTGAAGCGATTGGCGTTGAAGTCACTCCCGACACCACGGTTGAGGAACTGCTGGCCATTGCTGCCAAGCACGAGGTCAAGGTGGATCCGAAGTGGGACGCCGAGAAGATCGTGGTTGAGCTCTTCGGCGAGATCGTGGAACCCACCCTGCTGAACCCGACGTTCGTTTACAACTATCCGCCGTCCGCTCAACCGCTTGCCCGTCCGCATCGCGAAGATGGCCGGCTCATCGAGGCATGGGACCTGATCATCGGGGGCATGGAGCGCGGGACGGCTTTCTCCGAACTCATTGACCCCGTTATCCAGCGCGAACGGCTTACGGAGCAGTCACGCCGTTCTGCCGCTGGCGACGTAGAGGCCATGCAACTCGACGAAGACTTCCTTCGCGCCCTTGAATACGGCGCCCCGCCCATGGGTGGTATCGGGCTCGGCATCGATCGCCTTGTCATGTTGTTCACCGGTGCAGGTATCCGCGAAACCATTCTGTTCCCCTTGCTGAAGCCCGAAGGTCACTGATCATGGAATACATCGCAGTCCTGGCGCCATCGATCGTTGTTGGTTTGATCTTCTGGTTTGCCATGAAGTCCATCTTCAATGCGGACAAATCCGAGCGGCAGGCTGAAGCCCGCGCCCAAGCAGAGGCCAATTTGCGGAATTCCGGCCCTGAGGGTGAAGGCCCGGCAGCTAAATAGCCTGCAAATTGGGTGTCCTTAGCAGGAAACCCAAATGTGCCTTTGACGTGTGTGCTTGGCGTGAACGATAATCAGTAATAGGAACCCTCAAATTTCTGATTATCCAACCCTCCAAAAGAGAGGCTACTCATGGCACAGAAAGTTAAAATCATCCTCGTCGATGACCTGGATGAAGGGTCAGCGGACGAAACTGTCCGTTTCGGGCTGGACGGCGTTAGCTACGAGATGGACTTGTCCACCGCTAACGCAGAATCTTTGCGCAAAGCATTGGAGCCCTACGTAGCCAAGGCCAGGAAGACCTCTTCGGGTCGTGCAACACGTGGCCGTGCGACTGCCACTCGAAACCAGGATTCGGCACAGATCCGTCAATGGGCTCGTGACAACGGTTACACCGTAAACAGTCGCGGACGTATTCAGGCTGAAATTCAGGAAGCGTACCAGAAGGCCAATTCCTGATTCACCCGCCTTCAATGCCCCGGCAGCATCTGCCGGGGCATTAGCTTTTTAAGCCCATGGTTTGTTGTCAGGCCTTCCAAGGGGGTGCCTGGACCAGGCCTTGGAATATTCCGTGAATCGTTCCGGCACCTACGGTGTGGATTATCCGACCTTTTGGAACTGGACAAAACGCCTGCTCAAAACGCCTGCTCAAAACGCCCGCTCAAAGCGGGCGGGGCGCGTTCCTCGGCCTACCACTGCCCTCGGTGGCTGACCACGTCCTTCAGGAGCCCTGACCACGTCCTTCCGGGGGCCGGCACGGGCGTGGGACAGGCGTTCCGCGGCCGGGCCTCCCTACCGCGAAGGGGGTGCCAGGTTTATTCCGCTGGGCGTCATGTTTCCCCTGTGGCGAACACGCTCCAAAAGTCGGGCTTCGGCACGTAGCATCAAAGTACGTCGTAGCTAGGAGTGTGGCGAAATGTTTGAGAGATTTACGGACCGTGCCCGTCGCGTGGTTGTCCTTGCCCAAGAAGAGGCACGGATGCTCAATCACAATTACATTGGTACCGAGCACATCCTCTTGGGTCTGATCCACGAGGGTGAAGGCGTTGCCGCAAAGGCGCTTGAATCCCTGAGCATTTCGCTCGATGGCGTCCGCGAACAGGTGCAGGAGATCATCGGCCAGGGCCAGCAGGCTCCGTCCGGGCACATCCCCTTTACCCCGCGCGCCAAGAAGGTGCTTGAGCTTTCGCTCCGCGAAGCACTGCAGCTCGGCCACAATTACATCGGAACCGAGCACATCCTGCTCGGTCTCATCCGCGAGGGTGAAGGCGTTGCTGCCCAGGTACTGGTCAAGCTTGGTGCGGACCTTAACAGGGTCCGTCAGCAGGTCATCCAGCTGCTTTCCGGTTACCAGGGCAAGGAAGCCGCCGGTTCGGGTTCCAGCCAAGGCCAGCCGGAGGGAACCCCGGCAGGCTCGGTGGTTCTGGACCAGTTCGGACGCAACCTCACCCAGGCTGCCCGCGAGAACAAGCTCGATCCCGTGATCGGCCGCGAGCAGGAGATGGAACGCGTCATGCAGGTCCTCTCCCGCCGTACCAAGAACAACCCCGTGCTAATCGGTGAGCCCGGCGTCGGTAAGACGGCCGTCGTCGAGGGCCTTGCCCAGGCGATTGTCCGCGGCGACGTCCCGGAGACCATCAAGGACAAGCAGCTGTACACGCTTGACCTTGGTTCGCTGGTTGCCGGCTCGCGCTACCGTGGCGACTTCGAAGAGCGACTGAAGAAGGTCCTCAAGGAGATCCGCACCCGCGGCGACATCATCCTCTTCATTGACGAGATCCACACCCTCGTTGGTGCAGGTGCTGCTGAAGGCGCCATCGATGCTGCATCCATCCTGAAGCCGATGCTTGCCCGCGGTGAACTCCAGACCATTGGTGCCACCACGCTGGATGAGTACCGCAAGCACATCGAGAAGGACGCCGCTCTTGAGCGCCGCTTCCAGCCGATCCAGGTCAAGGAGCCTTCCGTCGCCCACGCGATCGAGATCCTGAAGGGCCTGCGGGACCGCTACGAGGCACACCACCGCGTAACGATTACCGACGGCGCCCTCGCCTCAGCCGCGCAGCTGGCCGAACGCTACATTTCGGACCGCTTCCTGCCGGACAAGGCAATCGACCTCATCGATGAAGCCGGCGCACGCCTGCGTATCCGCCGCATGACCGCTCCGCCGGAGCTCAAGGCCATGGACGAGCGCATTGCCGACGTCAAGATGGAGAAGGAATCCGCCATCGACGCCCAGGACTTTGAGGGTGCCGCTTCGCTGCGCGACAAAGAGCAGAAGCTCATTGCCGAACGCGCTGAGAAGGAACGCAACTGGAAGTCCGGCGGCATGGATGACATCTCCGAGGTTGATGAGGACCTGATCGCCGAGGTTCTCGCGAACTCCACCGGTATCCCCGTCTTCAAGCTCACCGAGGAAGAGTCTTCGAGGCTCCTCAAGATGGAAGACGAACTGCACAAGCGCGTCGTCGGCCAGGACGAGGCCATCAGGGCCCTGTCCCAGGCTATCCGCCGTACACGTGCAGGCCTGAAGGACCCCAAGCGTCCCGGTGGCTCTTTCATCTTCGCCGGGCCTACGGGTGTCGGCAAGACCGAGCTCGCGAAGGCCCTTGCCGAGTTCCTGTTCGGTGAAGAGGATGCCCTCATCACGCTGGACATGTCCGAGTACTCCGAGAAGCACACGGTTTCGCGGCTCTTCGGTGCACCTCCGGGCTATGTTGGCTACGAAGAAGGCGGCCAGCTCACCGAGAAGGTTCGTCGCCGTCCGTTCTCCGTGGTCCTGTTCGACGAAGTTGAGAAGGCCCACGCGGACCTCTTCAACTCGCTCCTGCAGATCCTGGAAGATGGCCGCTTGACCGACTCCCAGGGCCGCGTGGTGGACTTCAAGAACACCGTGATCATCATGACCACCAACCTGGGTACCCGCGACATCTCCAAGAGCGTCGCTACCGGCTTCCAGTCCGGCACGGATACCCAGACTGGTTACAACCGGATGCGTGCCCGGGTCACGGAGGAGCTCAAGCAGCACTTCCGCCCCGAGTTCCTCAACCGTGTTGACGATGTTGTGGTGTTCCCGCAGCTCACCCAGGACGAGATCATCGAGATCGTGGACATGTTCGTTACCCGCCTGGAGCGTCGCCTCAAGGACAAGGACATGGGCATCGAGCTCACCACGGCAGCAAAGGTTCTTCTGGCCACTCGTGGCTACGATCCCGCAATGGGTGCCCGGCCTCTGCGCCGCACCATTCAGCGCGAGATCGAGGACCAGCTCTCCGAGAAGATCCTCTTCGGCGAATTGCACTCCGGTGACATCGTGGTGGTGGATGTGGACGGCGAAGGCGACGACGCCAAGTTCACGTTTGCAGGCAACGCCAAGCCGCGGATCCCGGAGATCGCTCCTACCGCGTAAAGCGCACGACTCAGCTAACGAGGCAACAAGCCCGCCCATTCCCCAAGGAGTGGGCGGGGCTTCGGCGTTAAGAGACCTCCCACTGGCGGTGCCGGAGGCATTTGCGTAGCTTGCGTCAAAGCGACGAAGGAGCAGCAAGCGGTAAATGGCGCCGACACCGCCAGTATCCACACCAACGCCGGAATATCTGAAAGTACTGTTTCACTCTGAGTGAACCACCCTGTGATCGGCGACACAATACGTGTTGAATCGAAGCATGGATTCCACTGACACCCCAACCCCGGGCACGCCACCTGAAACTCCCTTCCACGACATCGACCACTACCTCTCCATTCCTCGAGTCAGTGGTCTCACGCTCAGCCCGGACGGCAAGCGCCTAGTCACTACCGTTTCAACCCTGAATGGCAAGGGCACCGAGTATGTCACCGCACTCTGGGAGATCGACCCCACCGGCCAAAGCCATGCCCGGCGGATCACCCGGAGTTCCAAAGGCGAGGCCGGTGCCGCCTTTGCCGCCAACGGTGATCTCTACTTCACGTCCTCCAGGCCCGACCCCGAGAGCGCAGATCCCGACGCCGATCCGGTGAACGCGCTGTGGCTGCTCCCTGCCGATGGGGGAGAGGCCCGGGTTGTGCACTCGCGCGCCGGCGGGATCAGTTCCGTCCTGGCGGCAAAGAGTGCGGATGCCGTCTTCGTCAACGCCGAGGTTCTGGCAGGTTCCAGCACTGAGGAGAACGACGAAAAACGCCGCAAGACCCGCAAAGATAACAAGGTGTCCGCCATCCTGCACAGTGGCTACCCGATCCGCTATTGGGACGCGGACCTGGGTCCTGCCGAGCCGCGCCTGTTTGCAGTGGAACCGGGCGAGGAGAAGGAAGCCGGCAAACCAACCACCGTTGACACTCCAACGCCGCTTAAGCTGAGGAACCTGACGTCCGGCGTCGGAGGTTCGCTGCGGGAAGCCAAAGCTGTGGTGAGTCCGGACGGCAAGACCATCTACACGAGCCTCACCAAAGCCCTTGCCAAGGCCGACAGCCGTGAGGTGCTTGCCGCCGTCGACGTCGCCACAGGAACCGTCAAGGTGCTTCTGGACCGCGAGGGAATGAGCTACTTCCCTGGGCCCGTCAGCCCGGACAACCGCACGCTGGTGGTGGAGAGCGAAAGTGAGACCACGCCCACCCAGGCTCCGCAGATCAAGCTGCACCTGCTGGACGTGTCCGGCAGCGAAACGACTGACCTGGAGCCGCTCGCACACCAATGGGACCGCTGGCCTACTGCCTTGGAGTGGCTCCCGCAAGGCAATGCCATCCTGGTGAAAGCGGACGACGACGGCGCGTCGCCGCTTTTCCGGATCGACGTCGCCGATGGAGCGGTAACACGGGTGACGAAAGAGGCTGCGGCGTATTCCGACGTCGTGGTTTCGCCGGACGGGACCACAGCGTACGCACTGCGGAGCTCCTACGAGTTCCCCGCTGAAGCTGTGCGGATCGACCTCGCTTCCGGAGATGTGGTGAGGTTGCAGGCACCCGCGGAACGGCCAACGTACAAGGGGCACCTCGAGCGCGTGGAAACGACGGCGGAGGACGGCTCGCGCGTGCCGGCTTACCTGGCGCTCCCGGAAGGTGCATCCGCGGACCGCCCGGCTCCCCTCCTGCTGTGGATCCACGGTGGACCGCTGGGCTCATGGAACGCCTGGACCTGGCGTTGGAACCCCTGGCTGCTGGTCGCAAAGGGCTATGCCGTACTGCTGCCCGACCCTGCGCTCTCCACAGGTTACGGCCAGGAGTTCATCCAGCGCGGCTGGGGTGAATGGGGCAAAGTGCCCTTCTCGGACCTCATGGCTATCACCGACGCCGTAGTCGAGCGGGCGGACATCGACGAGTCACGGACTGCGGCGATGGGCGGGTCCTTCGGCGGTTACATGGCCAACTGGGTGGCAGGCCAGACTGACCGCTTCAAGGCGATCGTGACCCACGCCAGTTTGTGGGCCCTGGACCAGTTCGGCCCCACCACCGACGCAGCGCAGTACTGGCTGAAGGAAATGACGGTCGAGATGGCGATGGAGAACTCGCCCCACCTCAACGTACGCAACATCAAGACGCCCATGCTGGTGATCCACGGGGACAAGGATTATCGCGTACCGATCGGCGAGGGCCTGCGGCTTTGGTACGAACTGTTGTCCTCATCGCAGCTGCCCGCAGACGACAACGGCCAGAGCCCGCACCGCTTCCTCTACTTCCCTGACGAGAATCACTGGATCCTCCAGCCGCAGCACGCGAAGGTTTGGTACGGAGTCGTGGAGCACTTCCTGGCAAAGCAGGTGCTGGGCGAGGACGTGGCGCTGCCGGAGGAGTTGGGGATCTAGTCCGTTGCTGGGTCTGGCGTGAGTCCGGCGCTGGACCTGCGCCATTTGCCGCGTGCTCGCTCGTGCCTCGCTTAGACGCACGCTACGCAAATAGCCCAGGACCAGCGCCTCGCGGCGGCCCTCCGGTACTAAATGGTGACCATGGCGTCCGTCAGCGCCGCCCGGCTCAGCCCCGGCGTAGGTCATGCGCGGTCGGGCTCCTCTTTGTCTCGTTAGGATGGGGGAGTGAATTCGACCTTTAGCCTTCGTCCTGCCCGTACTAGTGATGTGGCGGCGATCAAGAGGCTGGTTGCCCCTCTCGCGGAGCAGCGGATTTTGATGGCCAAGGAAACTGTGGCGTACTACGAGAGCCTCCAGGAATTCCGGATTGCGGAGTCCTATGACGGCGACGTTATTGGCTGCGGGGCCCTGCACGTTATGTGGGAGGACTTGGCCGAGATCCGCACTCTTGCGGCCGCGGACACGTGGCGGGGGCGGGGTGTGGGGCATGTACTGGTGGAGGATCTCCTGGAAAAAGCCAAGGAGCTTGGCGTGAGCCGGGTTTTCTGCCTGACGTTTGAAGTGGAATTTTTCAAGCGTCACGGCTTCGAGGTCATGGAGGACCAGTCGGCCGTGGACCCGCAGGTGTACTCGGAACTGCTGCGCTCGCATGACGAAGGCGTGGCGGAATTCCTGGATTTGGCCCGGGTAAAGCCGAATACCTTGGGCAATACGCGCATGATCAAGCACCTTTAAGAAGACCCGCAACAAGGGCTAACAGAGGCGGACTTCAACCCTGCCCGGATTATGCGTGATTTAAAACCCTTCTCTTATCTAAAGTTGATGGATAAACTGATCGAGGCTTGCTGGGGAGCTTCCGCCATTCGGTCAATCGAGAGAAGATCATGCAGTCCCACGCGTCGTTTTCTGGTAATTCAAGCGTTTCAGAACTCCAACTCAGCGTGCGCGGTCCCGTGTTCACGCCTGCCGACCCCGGTTTCGCAGCCGAGATATCGGCCTTCAACCTCTCTACTCAACACCAGCCGGATCTTGCCTTCGGCGCCCTCGACGCAGAGGACGTTTCGGCGGCTATCAGATGGGCGGCGGAACGGGGAATGCCCGTAGCCGTCCAATCCACGGGACATGGTGCAACAAACGCGATAGAAGGCGGGATGCTTATCAGTACCCGCCGCATGCTGGAACTCAGCATCGACCCCCTTGAGAAGACTGCCAGGGTGGGGGCCGGTGTTCGATGGAAGGCTGTGGTTGAGCTTGCTGCAACCTTCGGTTTGATGGGTCTCTGTGGTTCCACCAGTGACGTCGGCGTGGTGGGTTACACGCTGGGCGGGGGCCTGCCCATCCTGGGACGTAAGTACGGCTTCGCCTCGGATCATGTCATCGCTTTCGAGCTGGTCACAGCGGACGGCACCCAGCAAAGGGTCACCAGGGACGAGAACCCTGAGCTGTTCTTCCTCCTGCGAGGCGGCAAGGGCAATCTGGGCATTGTGACGGCCATGGAATTCCACCTTTTCCCAGCCGCCGATCTCTACGCAGGTGGCGTGTACTTCGACGGCGGGCACGCCCCGGAAGTCCTGGCGGCGTTTAGGGAATGGGTGCCATCGCTACCCGCGGAGGCGTCGGCGTCGTTGGCGTTTTTGCGCCTTCCGGAGATGGAGATGATTCCGGAGCCGTTGCGGGGAAAGTTTGTGATCCACCTCCGCTACGCCTACCAAGGCGACTTGGCTGCAGCATCGGACCTGCTGGAGCCCATGCGCCGAAGCGCCCCGTTCATGATGGACGGCACCGGCCCTTTGGAAGCAAGCCAATTCGACACGATCCACCAGGATCCGGACCAGCCAGTCCCCGTTCGCGAGCGTGGCTTCCTGCTTGACCGTTTGGACGAGGACGCAGCGGAGGCAATCCTCCGGCACTTCGGTCCGGGCGTTGAGAGCCCGGTGTTGCTGGCCGAACTCCGGCTGCTGGGCGGCGCCCTCGCCAAGAGCGCGGAGGGCGAGGACAGTGTGGGCGGCCGTGACGCGGCGTTCAGCTTCTACATGGTTGCCATTGCCGCGCCTCCTGTTGTTGAGATGCTGCCCGCAGTTTTCGATGCCGTCCATACAGACCTTCGTCCCGCTGCCAATCCCGGCACATTTGTGAACCTCCATGGGCACTTTTTGGATGCCGAGGACAGGGAGCGGCCCTGGGGGCCCAGCGCGCGTGAACGTCTTAAGAAGGCCAAGGCGGAGTTGGATCCGAAGAACATGTTCAGCTTCGGGCACGTAGTGGGACTTCCCACCACGGAACCACCGCTTGTCATGGATCGGAGCGTGCTGCTCGAAGACGTGGTCACGGCTGGCGGCGACGCCGTGCTGAACAGTTGAGGAGCGGACCGTGCAAGATCGTGTCACGTTTCCGGACTTTTCAGCTTTCCAGATAGACATCCCCCACGGGTCCTGGCCGAACGAATCCTTCTGGCCGGGGACGCCCCACTCCAACCCGGACCTGTACTCCGCATTTTGGCTCGACTTCCATTCGCGGACTGAAGCGGCCTCCACTCCTCCGCGCACCAGCACGGAGCCTGGGCAACTCCAGGATTAAGCGTCACTGCGGTAGGGACAGCTCTTCGGGGCTGTCCCCACCGGCTTTAACGGGCGCTCGCGGCTTCTGCATGCGCGGAGGCCTACCATGTGCCCGGGGCCCGGTAGTAGGGTCAGAGCACCAGCCACAGCACGCCCAGGAGCATCCAATGAAAAAGCTCATCAATGATCCCCGCGCAGTGGTGGACGAGTCCGTCGAAGGCTTCGGCATGGCCCATGCCGATATTGTGGACGTCCATCCCGACCCCAAATACGTCGTCCGGAAAGGCGCACCTGTTGCGGGCAAGGTTGCCCTGGTATCCGGCGGCGGTAGCGGCCACGAGCCGCTGCATGCTGGTTTCGTCGGACTCGGCATGCTCGACGCCGCTGTGCCCGGCGCCGTGTTCACCTCGCCCACACCCGACCAGATCATACCGGCGACCGTCGCTGTCGACTCAGGTGCCGGCGTCTTGCATATCGTCAAGAACTACACAGGCGACGTCCTGAACTTTGAGACTGGGGCGGAGATGGCACAAGCCGAAGGCGTACACGTACGTTCGGTGTTGGTCAACGACGACGTCGCCGTCGAGGACTCCTTGTACACGGCGGGCCGCCGTGGAGTGGGTGGGACGGTCCTCGTAGAGAAGATAGCGGGTGCTGCCGCTGAGCGTGGAGACGATCTTGAAGCCGTTGCCGCCATCGCGGAGCGGGTCGCCGCCAACGTCCGGACCATGGGAGTCGCCCTCTCCGGCTGCACAGTTCCGCACGCAGGTACGCCGAGCTTCGAGCTGGCGGAGGACGAAATCGAGATCGGCATCGGCATCCATGGTGAACCTGGACGGCACAGGATCGCCATGGAAAGCGCCGACGCGATCACCGACCGTCTATTGGAGCCCGTGCTTGAGGATCTCTCCCTCTCCTCCGGCGACAGGGTGCTGCTGTTCGTGAACGGCATGGGCGGCACGCCGCAGAGTGAGCTCTACATTGTCTATCGCCGGGCCGCCCAGGTACTCGCAGAGCGCGGCGCAACAGTGGAGCGCTCGCTGGTGGGGAACTACGTGACGTCCCTCGAAATGCAAGGTTGCTCGGTGTCCGTGCTACGCCTCGACGACGAATTGACAAGTTTGTGGGATGCCCCGGTTCATACGGCTGCCCTGCGTTGGGGAGCGTGAGCATGGGGCTGGGCGTTGAATGGGCACTGGACTGGCTGAAGCTCTCCGCGAAGGCCATGGCAGAACATCGAAGGGAACTGATCGAGCTGGACCGGCCAATCGGCGATTCGGACCACGGCGAGAACATGGACAGAGGATTCCAGGCGGTTCTGCAGAAGCTGGACGAGACGCCGCCGGAAACTGCGGGAGCTGCCCTTAAGGCGGCTGCGATGGCGCTGATGTCCAAGGTGGGCGGAGCTGCCGGGCCGCTGTATGGAACGGCATATCTGCGGGCGGCCACGTCGCTAGGGGACACCGCCGATATTGATGCAGAGGCGCTTGCTTCCGCGCTCGCGGCTGCTCGCGACGGAGTGGTGGCGCGCGGCAAAGCCGAAACCGGCGACAAGACCATGATTGACGCGTGGTCTCCGGCAGTTGAGGCAGCGCAGAACGCGGCGTCCGACGGCGGCGATGTGCTCGCCGTCCTGCAAGCTGCTGCCGAGGCGGCCGAAGTGGGGGCTGTGGCCACCGATCCGCTGGTGGCTCGGAAGGGCCGCGCGAGTTATCTCGGGGAGCGAAGCGCAGGGCATCGCGATCCAGGAGCGGCCTCCACCGCACTGCTCTTGCGCGCCGCGGCAGCAGCAGCGGCCGGCTCCGCAGGAAACACGGGAACCGACGCCGTATGACAGTTGGGATCGTGGTTGTCTCGCACAGCAGCAAGATCGCTGAAGGTGCAGTGGAACTCGCCGCGCAGATGGCGCCCGACGTCGAACTCGTCGCCGCCGGGGGCACTGACGACGCACGGATTGGCACCAGCCTCGAGAAGGTGCTGGCCGCCGTCGAGCAGTCGTTGATTGATGCGGGAGGCGATGGCGTGGTGGTGCTGACGGATCTGGGCTCTGCAGTCATGACAGCTGAGTCTGCGATCGAATTCGCCAGTGATCCTGACGCCATACTGCTTGCCGATGCGCCTTTGGTTGAAGGGCTCGTGGCCGCGGCCGTTGCCGCCCAGGGCGGGGCTGGTGTCGAGGAGGTGCGTAAGGCTGCAGAAGCGGTTGGATTCGGGGCTTCGGCCGGTACTGACGCGACGGCCGGTACTGGCGCGCCGGGCAGTCCTGATGAATCCCGGGAACCGGATGCTGCCGGCGATTTCGAGCTCATTAATCCCATGGGCATCCACGCGCGGCCAGCAGCCAAGATAGCCGGTGGACTGTCCGGCCTTGACGCTGAGGTGACAATCAACGACGTCGACGGGACGTCCATGATGGCGCTCATGACGCTCGCCGCCGGGCAGGGTGCAACCCTGCACGTGGAGGCCCGTGGCAAGGACGCCGCAAAGGCCGTTCAGTATGTCGCGCGGTTGGTGGGCGAGGGGTTCGGGGAGCTTTAAACAGGCGGCTTCGACAAGCAGCGCCACCCCAAATATTGCTAAGTACACTGATTAGTGATGTTGTAGAGGTACAGGTTCACTACAAGGAAGAGGTGCGACATGGGTGCTGACGACAAGATGGAGAACGCTGGCGAGAAGATCGCAGGCAAGGCTAAGGAAGCTGCCGGAAAGCTTACCGACAACGAGCGCCTTGAAGCCGAAGGCAAAGGCGAGCAGACAAAAGCCGACCTCAAGGGTGCTGGCGAAAAGGTAAAGGACGCTTTCAAGAACGACTAGGAATTCGGGCGGGGCCGTTGCGGTTGCAGCGGCCCCGCCTTCCTTTTGTGTTTGACAGGGCTTACCCCGCACGATCAGATGGAGGATTCTTTCGTGAATTTGCTGGTGAAATTGTTCGGCCTGGCAGTCAGCCTTGGAGCTGGCGTGCTGGCAAACAAGACGCTTGAAGGACTTTGGGAGAAAAAGACAGGAAAACCTGCCCCCAAGGACGGAACTGATCTGAACGATTCCTTGCCGGGAGTGCTCGTGTTCGCTGTGGTTTCTGCGGGTGTTGGCGCAGTGGTCCACGTTCTTACCCAAAGGGGCACCAAGAGTGCCCTGGCCCGAATGAAGAAAACGGCAGACGAGGTTTAGCAAAAATGGCAATAGCCCGATACCCGAGTGTTGTTATTGATTGTCCGGATGCGCCCGCCCTTGCCGCCTTTTATGGCGAACTACTGGGCTGGGACGTGAAGGGCGAAACCGATTGGTTCGAGATCCGCCCCGGCGATGGGAACAACTGCATTGCTTTCCAACAGGTCGAGTCGTATCACGCGCCTGAATGGCCGGGGCAAACAGTTCCTCAGCAAATGCACCTTGACCTGATGGTCGAGGACCTGGACAAGGGCGAGGAAGTGGCCCTTTCGCTGGGGGCACGCAAGGCTGAGCACCAGCCGGGGACCACCTTCAGGGTGTTCCTTGATCCGGCTGGCCACCCGTTCTGCCTGTGCCTTTCCTGATACGGCGCCTTTCTTAACCCTGATCTGCCGCCCACTCCTCAACGCGCCGGTTGCTTTCCTCTTCGGAGAGATCTTCCACGCGCGTCATGATGGACCAGCGGACGCCGAAGGGATCGCGGATGCTGGCGTATCGATCCCCTGAAACGAAAGTGGTGAGTGGTTCACGGATGATGGCGCCCGCTTGTTCCGCTCGTTGGACAAGCGCGTCAGCGTCCGGGCAATAGAAGCCCAGGGAGTAGCAGTCGTCATCGCCGCCGGGCGCCGGGATCAGATGGTATTCCGGGTTGGGCTCGCCGAGCTGCAGGTGGCCGTTCCCGAGGTCGAGTTCCGCATGGACCACAACTCCGCCCATCTCGGTGGTGCCAACAACCCGTGCCCCGAAAACGTCCCGGTAGAACGCGATCGCATTTTTGGCATCGGGTATGGCGAGGAAGGGTGTCAGGCTGGTCAGGCCGATGGGGACGCCGTGGGTGGTGTACTTGCCGTGGGCGGCCGTGGTTGACTCTGTGCTTGTACTATCTGTCATGTCCACGACGCTACGGGCAGGGCTGGCTGCGGCGCTTGGAAATTCGCGACAGACTTTGTGGGAGGGAGGCAAATGGATAGTTCGTTCAAGGGCATTCTGTACCCGGCGCGGCTTCCCACGTTCAACCGTTTAGCGGCACCGGAGTCGGTCGCGCATCTTGTCCAATGGTTCTGGATTCCCGAATGGGACATTGAGCCGGGCCGCACTTCCCGCCAGCATCTGATCGCCTACCCCGCCTCCAACCTCGTTGTGCAGTTGGATGACGTAGTCTTCTCGGGTCCCACAACCCGTGCCGCGTATCGCGACTTGAATGACCATGGCTGGGCAGTGGGAGCGCTGTTGCGCCCGGCTGCAGTTCCGGTGTTCACGGAGAATCCCGGCAGCTTGCGTGATGCCGAGGTGGTCTTGCCGTTGGAGGACCTCCACCGTTCTGTCGCACGGGCCATGAATGCTGCTGCGCAGGCCATGAACGCGCCCGACGGCGGCGCCCGCCGTGAGCGGGCAGTGGACGCCTTTGTGTCGTGGCTGGATTCTTTGGACTACGTACCTTCCGAAGATGCCCTGCTGGCAAACCGGATAATGGACACTATTGCCTCCGATCCGGAGGTGGTCCGGATTGAGGACGTAGCGGCGCGCCTTGCTGTCTCGGGGCGGACGCTCCAGCGAATTGCGACGAAATACATAGGCCTCACCCCGTCAGTGCTGATCCGTCGCCGTCGCCTGCAGGACGCCGCCGAGAGGGCTCGTTTGGATCCCTCCAGTGATCTTGCGGACATCGCTGCCGAGCTAGGCTATGCAGATCACGCACACCTCACGAACGACTTCCAGAAGTACCTGGGGTTCACACCGAGCACATACCGGCGCGCTGTTGGCAGTTAGCTGTCGGCCGATCCCGGCTCGCTTAAGTGCCGGTTGAACTGCGCTCCCGCTGCATCCGGCACGACGTTGCTGCCGAGCCCCATGACGCGTGACTTCAACGAGCCACCCAGCACGTTTCCCCCACCTTTCATCATTGCTTTGAAGCCCTGCTCGGCAACCTGGGCCGGATCGTCCTTCTCCTCGGTCCCTACCTTCGTGTCCATCAGCTCTGCCCGCTCAAAGAACGCCGTCTCCGTGGGACCCGGGAGCAGGGTGGTGACAGTGACCCCTGCGTCCCGCAGTTCATTCCTCAGCGCTTGTCCAAAGGACTGCACGAACGCCTTTGATGCGCCGTAGACGGCCTGGAAGGGCGCTGGCCCCCGGGCAATGACTGAGGAGGTGAACAGTATTCTTCCTTGACCGCGTTCCATCATGTCCACGGCGATCCACTTGGCGAGGGCCACTGTTGAGGTCACATTCAGATCGATGATCCTGGCTTCCTGGTCAAGGTCCGTCTCCACAAAGGGACCTCCTACGCCGATCCCGGCGTTGAGGGCAACGGCGTCAAGTGGTCTCCCCAGCGCCGTCACGGCGGTGCGCAACTGCTCTACACCCTGCCTGCTGGCGAGGTCGATTTGTTCGGCCGTTACGGTACCGCCGAGATTTGCCAGGCGCAGGGCCGCTTCATGGATCCCGTCATTCTCAGCGACGATGATGGTGTCGAAGCCATTGCTGAGGAACTGCCGCGCAAGTTCGTAGCCGATGCCAGTGGATGCACCTGTGACAAGAGCCAGTTGCCTCTCGTTGGCATTCATCGGTCATCCCTTTCCGGAGAAAGTCCCTAACTGACAGATTACTTAGTATTTTCGCATCCGGCACCGAGAGGGACAAAGCTACTGACTAAACAGAAACGGGCACCGGCGGTTCCGTAGCCTCCTTGCTGGGTTCCGGCGTCGTGGTTTCCCCGCGGAAGGCGGCGAGCATCGCCTCGCGATCGAATTGCCCCTCCCACTTGGACACCACGAACGTGGCAACGCAGTTGCCAAGCAGGTTGACCACGACGCGCATGGAATCCATCAACCTGTCGGCTCCGAGGAGTAGTGCCACGCCCGCTACGGGGAAGATTCCCAGGGCCCCGGCCGTGGCGGAGAGGGCCAGGAAGGCCGAGCCGGGAACGCCTGCCATGCCCTTGGAGGTCAGCATGAGGATTCCGAGGGCAGCCAGCTGTTGGCCCAAGTCGAGGTTGTGGCCGAAGGCTTGGGCAAGGAACAGCAACGAGATGGAAAGGTAGAGAGCAGCGCCGTCGAGGTTGAAAGAGTATCCCGTGGGAACCACCAGCCCAGTGGTTGCGCGGGAACAGCCAGCGTTGCTCAGCTTGGTCATGATTCGCGGCAGTACTGATTCCGTGGATGCCGTGCCCAGTGCCAGGAGGAACTCTTCGCGGGAGTACTTGATGAACTGCCACAGCGGGACGCGTGGGTAAACCCAGGCCACAATGAACAGCAAGCCGATAAAGACCAGTGCCGAGCCGTAGCATGCCGCCACCAGCAGGGCGTAGGTGCTCAACGAACTCAGCCCGTACTGGCCGATGATGAATGCCATTGCCCCGAAGGCGCCTACCGGGGCAACCCTCATCACCCAGGACATGATCTTGAAGAAGAGTTCCAGGGTGGTCTCCATGAGGTCGATGACGGGCTTGCACTTCTCCCGTCCCACCACCACGATGGCCGCCCCGAAGAAGACGGCGAAACAGAGGACCTGCAACAGCGTGTTGGATGCGAACGCTCCAACCACGCTGGTCGGAATGATGCCCAGCAGGAACTGCCCTGCGTCCTTGGGCGGGGCCGTGGTGGTCTTGGCGTTGACTGCTTCCGCTGACAGGGAAGCCGGATCAATGTTCAACCCTGCCCCCGGCTGGACGATGTTGGCCACGAGCAGCCCGAACGCCAGCGCGAAAAGTGTGGCGGCGGTGAAGTAGACGAGGGCTTTGACTCCCACGCGGCCAACAGACTTCACGTCGCCTACCGCCGAGATTCCAGTGACGATCACCAGGAATATCAGTGGCGCAATGATCATCTTGATGAGTTGGATAAAGCCGTCGCCAAGAGGGCGAAGCGCAGATCCGATGCCCGGCCAGAAGTAGCCGATGGCGACCCCCAGCACCACGGCCACCAGGATCTGGAAGAACAGGGATTTATAGAGTGGCTTCTTTGCCGCTGGCCTCACAGCAACAGCGAGTGCGGGAGTCTTCAAGGTGGCGCCTATCTGTGCGGGGCCATGAAGGGTCACGGCCGGGGTCACAGATGACGCTATGAGGGGCGTGTTTCGGAATTGCTAATTCCAATGCCCCCTTGTGTTTAATATCGGAAGCAAGATTCCATGATGCGAAAACTCTAAAGAAGTTGAAGTGGTTGGCAGCCTTCGGCGAGCACCTCCGCAGGCTTTGGCGTCGGCTTATGGAATGCATCAAGAAACAACCGGTAGGAGACGATGCCCGCATTTGCGGACCCGGTGGAGCAGCAGCATCGGTAGGCGTGCGTCATCCACGGGCCGGGCAGGAGCGCTCGAAGCCACGAGTCGCATTCGGTCAACGAGAGGGAGGCTTGGACTCCACTATCCCTGCGATGAGCAGCAACGGACACCGTGACGCAGGTCCCAGCCGGGGCTGGGCCGGGGGCGAACCATCCCCACTCCACAGTCTCCACGACGATCGTCACGTTGATGTTCTCGTTCTCGATCGATGGCGTGGGACCCAGTCGGTGATGCCGACGGCCGCTATGGATTGGCTCGCCCTGTGAAGATCGGCTTACTTCCTGGCGTAGTTCGTTCAGTTCGGCGGCATGTTTACTGCGGATCCTCGCACTGAGATCCATGATCAGGGTTTCCTCTGCTGCGGCAGGCGCTTCGGTGTCGACGGAAGGTCGGGGTGGCGCAACAGAAAACGTGTCACGAAGGGGCTGCTCAGACCGGTGCACAACACCTCCAGGACTCGACCATCAGCGCACGGGTGAGACGAGAATACCGGTCTAAAAATCAAATCGCCAGAGGAAGCCGCGTGAGGCATTGGCTACTATTTTGCATGGCTTCGGCCACGGCAGGCGCCTCTACCGCGACCTCAGTACACTCCTCATGGCGCTGGAGCTCATGCAGCAAAGACGCTCCTGCAGCGAAACTGCATCTCAGGTCCGTGCCCGGGGCCCCGGGCCGGAAGCCGCAGCCCGCCGTCGTGCATGTCCGCACGGGCACTGCGCGACTCAATGCGCTACCTTAGGCGACGCCGTTGGACTGCACCTTGTTAGGTTGGGGCCGAATGGCCACCCGGGAGCTTGCGATACGGTCGGTGAGGGCCGCAGCGGAGTCTTTGACGAGGCGCACGAGCTCGGATTCGGTGCCCAAATTGAAGCGACTCTCGGGGATCGTGATGCCGATATCACCGACGACGATGGTGCCCGAGAGCCCGAACACCGGGGCCGCGACGGAGATCGCACCCTCGATCCGCTCTCCGTGCGAGATGGCATAGCCATCCCGGCGGATTTCATCGAGTCGATCGCTGAGCTTGCCTGGGTCGACGCGGGTGCGTGCAGTCAATGCAGGGAGTGGGCCGTGGACGATCTCGTGCCGGGTCTCATCAGGTAGGAAGGCGAGTATCGCGAGCCCACTGGCGCCTGCGTGCAGAGGCAGCCAAGTATGCATCGGCAAAACGTAGCGCAGGGGGTGCGGGGATTCCACTGTGTGGGTGAACATCATCTGCTGGCGCTGTTCGTTGTAGACGCCGAAGAACGAAGACTCGCCTGTGCGCTCGGTGAGCTGACCGAGGATGTCCGTAGCCGCCTCCTCGAGCGGGAGACGGGCAGTCGTGGCCCAGGCAAGCCGCAGGAACTCGAGTCCGAGCCGATATGCGCCGTCGCGGGTGCGGCCAACCATCCCAAGCTTCTCCAGGTCGCCGAGCAGCCGATGGGCCGTACTCGCGCTGACACCCATGAGGGAGGCCAGCTCGCGAACGCCATAGGAGTCCTCGCCGGTGTCGACCATGAGGGTCAGCAGTTCGATCCCTCGCGCCAGCGGATGCCGTTGCCTGTCCGGCGACTGCTCCGAACCAGCAGTCGTTTCGTTTGTACTCATTGACCCTCCCGACTCACCGACGACGAAGTGCGAAGTCGTTCTGGATGAGTCTATTCAACAGGACACGCCTTCGGATGAAGAATTGCAGCATTGGGCGCGTGTGTGTCAGGGATGGGCAGACGCTTCCGCCTCTTGGGCTGGTTGTTCGGTTTCGGCGACCACCTCGATGACTGCGCCGCGCTGGTTCATGGGTATCGATTTCTTGATGGCTATGATGGCAGCCAATGCGGCTGCACCCGTGATGACGATGAAAATGATGCCGGCGTTCCATGAAGAAATAGTCGGTGCCGTGGTGCCGGGTACCGTGCTCGACGCCAACACGACACCGATGATCGCTGTGCCGATCGCACTGAAGAGGGTCCGACCCACAGTAAAGATCAGGCCGACGGCTTCGCTGGTGTCGCGGGCGGAAACGTTCTCCACGATGACGATGGGAATGCTGATCGTGAGGAACACTGTTCCGACCGAGCCAATCACGACTGCGACGATCGCAAGCGGGAGATTATGGGTCGAGAAGAAGAAACCGGAGTAGCCCAGGATTCCCAGGCCCGCACCCGAAGCGAGTATCACCTTTCCCCCGAGCCTTCCGGCGACCCGACCTGCGACGGGTGACAGGATGAATGCGATCGCCCCGGAGATCAGCCCATACAGGCCGGCTTGGGTCGGAGTCAGGCCGAGCCCGACAGGCAAATTCGCCGGGCTTTGCTGCAGGATGGGCGTGAGGAGACCGGGCGCCGTAAGGATGCCGAGCGATACAAAAGCGGTCACGATGAGAACAAGAACCAATGAACGCTCGCGGAACAGCCGCAGGTTGAACATCGGCTTCTTGATTCGCAGTTCCCAGATGATCCAGAACGTGAACAGCAGCGCGCCGACAACAATGAGGCCGACGACCAACGGGGTGGCGCCCTGAGTGCGCGACGTTGTGAATCCGTACAGGATTGCGGCAATTGCCGGGGCCATCAAGACACCGCCCAGCACATCCACTCGGCCGCGTTCGGCCACAGCGCCCACGGACCTGGGAAGTGCAAGTGCGACAAGGATCGCCACGACCGCCAGGATGGCCGAGGCGATGAACATGCTGCGCCAACCGCCCGCGGCGAGAAGGATGCCGGCAGCGACGCCTCCTATTGATCCGCCAATCAGGCCCATGCCCGATGTCAGGCTGATGAGCACCGACACTCGGGAAGGCGGCGCAACCTCGCGGGCGACGCCGATGAGCAGCGGAAAGAGACCCGCGCTGGTTCCCTGCAGCGCACGACCGATCAGCACTCCCTCGAGGTTGCCCATGATCACGCTGATGATGGGACCTGCAGCGGATATGAGCATCAGAATGATGAGGACCTTCTTCCGGCCATAAATATCGCCGAGCCGCCCCGCGATAGCCGCAGTGCCCGCGCCGACGAGCAGGAAAATGGTGACCACCCAGGAGATCGCTGATGCATCGGCATCGAAGGTAGCCATCAGGGTGGGGATGGCCACGTACATCATGGTCACTTCGAATATCGGGGTGAGTTCGATGACCATGAAGATCGCAACGATCAAGGCGAAGGGCCTGACCGCAATTGACCGTGTGGGATCGGTCGACAACATTTCATTCCTAACTACGTTGTTAGAGAGGGTGTTCGTTTTAGCGAAACGACAGTTTCGTTGTGTGGTCTTTCTCATGGTTTCACCGCCAAAGTGCTCTGTCAAGAGCCTGCGATTCGCTCGCCGAGGAGCTGCGGCGCGACTGTCACCGCGCCACTAGGCGAAGAGGCTGGTTGGATACTTCCTTGAGCAGGCGATCCACCGAGGGCCGGATCCGTACTAAAGGTTCGATGGCTGGAACTGCGTATAGAAAGTTGGCCTCCATGGCCGCTAGTGCGGCTTCTGCTACATCCAATGGGTCGATGGCCGTAACGGATGGAATGGAACTTTTTGCTGAGGACCCCCCGGCATTCTTAATTCCAGCGGTTGCAAGTGCCGCGCTCATGGGGGTGCGGACAATACCTGGGCAGAGGACGGTTGCGCTGACACCCGGCGCTGATGCCTCCAATTCCGCACGCAGCGTTTCCGTGAGTGCGACAACCGCATGTTTGGTGACGACGTAATCGGCAATGCCTGGAACGATGGACAGTCCCGACATGGAGGCAGTGTTCAGCACATGGCCATGCTTCTTTTCGACCAAGTGGGGCACGAATGCCCGGATCCCATGGATGACACTCCATAGGTTCAGGGAAAGGAGCCTTTGCCAAGCCTCCGCGCCGATCTCCCATGACGGGCGCTGATCATTGGCTGCCCCGACGTTGTTGCATACGAGGTCAAATGTTCCGAAGTGCTCAAGTGTTGCCCGTGCCAGGCTCTCGACCGATTCGGCATCGGTTACGTCGGTGGGGACGGCGAGGATTTCAGTACCCAGTGCTTTCAGGTCATTGCGGGTTGCCTCCAATCCGTCGGAGTCGATGTCGGCAATCGCGAGCTTGAGCCCGCGTGAAGCCAACGACAGCGCGAGCGATCTCCCAATTCCGCTTCCCGCCGCAGTTACTACGGCCACATCGCCTGGCTTGAAACTGGTCATATCGTCGACCTTTCTGTGCTGTTGTCTGTTCGGGAACGCGAGTTCTGTTACGGCCCGAACTGTTATTTGGGCCAGCGACAGGTGCTGCTCCAACGGCGGGCCGGATGTGGTTCATTACCCGGTGAATGCGCCACCGTTGACACCCATCGTTTGCCCCGTGATGAATGAGGCCTCGTCCGAGCAGAGAAAGGCGCAGGAAGCTGCGATGTCCGTGCCCGTGCCGATGCGCCCGACGGGAAGGCTTTGCCCCAGGACATCGCTGGGGGGAAGTTTCCCTGCCGCCTGCTTCTTGCGAACGCTCGGCGTGTCGATGGCAGAGGGCGCGATGGTGTTGACGGTGAGGCCTGAGGACGCGTATTCGAGAGCCAAGGTCTTCGTCAATGCGATCACGCCGCCCTTCGACGCGGAATAGGACGCCATGGTGGGGGCTCCGACCTGGGCGGCCATGGAAGAGATCAGGACCACCCTGCCCCATTTGGCATCCACCATGTCTTTGATGACGGACTGGATGCAGTTGAACGTTCCGGTCAGGTTTATGGCTAGAATGCGGTTCCAGGATTCTGCGGTGATATCGGCAAAAGGCTCCTGGACGGCGACGGCCGCACTGCAGATCAACACTCCTATGGCGCCGAGTTCATCCCGGATGTTCTCGATGGCATTGTCGACTTGGGCTCGATCGCTAACGTCAACCTGGTAGCCCAGGGCCCGGGCTCCAGCCGCGGATAGCTCCTTGGCCACGAGCTTGGCGCCCTCGCCGTCCACATCCAGGACTGCGACGGCGTAACCCTCATCAGCCAGTCGCGTGGAAACTTCGCGGCCGATGCCGGATGCTCCTCCGCTGACGACCGCGACTCGCCTTACCGCCCCGCCCTGGCCAGCCCGCTCGGCCGGTCGGGCTAACTGCTGCTTTGAAGTAACCATGGTTCTCTCCTGTGATTCAGATCTGTGATGCGGTTCGTCCATGAACGCGAGTGGCTGTCTGCTTTCTCAGTGAAGTCTTCGAGACGCAGACCATGCCGCAGGTCCTAGGGGAGGATGGGGTTTCCTTCAGCTACGAAGGGCACGAAAACCATGCTGCTGAGATCGAGGTCCGGGCTCATGCCGAGACCAGCCCCGAAGAGCAGGTCCCGGGCGGAGGAGGCCGACCCCTCAACTTCGTAGATCGTTGCGTACTGGTGGGAAACCGAAGCGGGCTCTTCGGAGGCTGTGCGGTAGCGCTGTGCGGCGATAAAACCGGGAAGTTCAAGCACCTGAGGTATGTGTGTGTCCCAGTACCATGTGCGGAACACGTCGTCCCGTTCTTCCACGGGATTAACGAGCGCCAGTAACATCTCGCGCGGGGGCAGCAGTTCTTCAGTCATTTCAGTCTCCATTTCGGGCGGAACGGTCGTCAGCTAGCGCTGATGCTTTCGCGTATGGTCGACAGCGCACCGTTGTAGTCCCCGGTTGCGGTCATCTCACCCAGGATTTCGTGCAGCTTGGCGCGACCTCCCGGGTTGAGCAGGAACTTTCGCACTTTGCCCTCGACGTTCGCGCCGTAGTAGTGGCTGTGCTCTGCCGAGAAGATGGATTTGGGCGCCAGTGTCTCGATCATGGTCATCCACGTTTCCTGCTGTTCGGCGGTCGGTTCGAAGCGTTCATAGCCGTGTCCGCGTGCGTGGATAAGCGTGCCGATGATCCAGTCGATCTGATCCTGCGAGTACCGCGGGTAGTTGCCTCCGCCGGCGCCGTGCGGCCCGCCGGGGAAGAAGAAGTTTGGCAGCTGGTGGGCGCTGAACCCGCCGAAGTCCGTGGGCCCCTCTTCCCAGTCCGTGCTGAGGTCCAGGCCGTCGAGGCCCTTGATGCCCATGCGTGTGAGCGCACCGGTGCCGAAGTCGAAGCCTGTTGCGAAGACGATGATGTCATACTCGCGGTGTCCCTCGGTCGTTTCGATACCCGTCGTGTCGATCCGCGCGATCGGCGTCTCCCTGAGCGCGATCAGCGAGGCCGCCGGATTGTTGAATGACTCGTAGTAGTTGGTGACGAACGGAGGGCGCTTCGCGCCAAACAGATGGTCCTTCGGGATCAGCCTTTCGGCCGTAACTGGATCCTTGACGATGCTGCGGACCTTGTTGGCGAGGAAGTCGCAGAATTCGAGGTTGACGTCGCGGTTGGTAGTCATGTCGTAGTAGTTGGAAGTTAGCTTGGCGAAGCCCGGGCTGTTCCAGATCTTCTCGTAGAAGGCCTGCCGTTCTTCGAATGAGTCGGCGGTGGAGAACTTGCCGGCGGGCTCGTGCAGGAAGCCGGTTGGGTTTGCCGCGGACCCGAGTTTCGCGGCGATCCCGTCGAAGTTCTTGCGGAGCCACGTGGTGCGCTCGTCGCTGATGACCCCGTTGTTCAGTGGGGTGGTCCAGGTTGGCGTGCGCTGATAGAGGTCCACGGTCTCAACCAAGTCGACGATCGCGGGAAGAATCTGGGCTCCGCTCGGTCCGTTGCCGATGATGGCGACGCGCTTGCCCGTGAAATCGACCGGCGTATGCGGCCACGCGCCGGTGTGGTAGGCCTGGCCCCTGAAGTCCTCAAGGCCCTTCAAGTCTGGGTAGTTCGGCACGGAGAGGCCGCCGGTCGCCGAGATGACCCAGCGTGCCCGGACAGTTTCGCCCTTCTCAGTGGTCACCGTCCATGTGGTCTCTGCCTCGCTCCACAGTGCCGATACGACCCTCTGGCCGGTCCGGATGTGCCCGCGGAGGTCGAAATGGTCCACCACGAAGTTGAGGTAGCGCTCGATTTCGGGCTGGGTGGCGAACTCTTCCTCCCAGCGCCACTTCTCGAAGAGCTCTTTGGAATGGATGTATCCGTACGTGTAGCTCTCGGAATCGAAGCGCGCGGACGGGTAGCGGTTCCAGTACCAGACGCCGCCGACGCCGTCACCCGCTTCCAGCGTCCGGGCCGAGAACCCGGCCTCAAGCGCACGCTGCAGCGCGTAGATGCCCACGACGCCAGCCCCGATTACAAGTACTTCGACGTCGATGTCGCTGCTGGTCTGTTCTGCCATTGACTTCACTCCTACTCGGGCGGCGCCACCATGGCCTCCGCAGGATGTAATTCAAGCATTGGTGCTCAATTAATGCAATGGAGGCTCTAAATTCGCGTAAGTTTAGACAAAGTTGCCATTGCCATATTTGAGCGGGCGTGATGAAATTTGTTGACTCATACTTCAAAGGAGAACCATGAACGCCACCCCTGACCTACGATTCGACGGACGTGTTGCCATAGTTACAGGAGCTGGCCGCGGCCTTGGCCGCGCCCACGCCCTGCTGCTCGCCGAGCGCGGTGCCAGGGTCGTCGTGAATGACCTCGGAGGGTCGAAGGAGGGCGAAGGCAACGACGCCGGGCCCGCGAACGAGACCGCAGCGGAAATCGTCGCGGCGGGTGGCATCGCCGTAGCCGACACGAACGACGTAGGCAGTGAAGCAGGTTGCCATGCGCTCGTCGAGACCGCGATCCGTGAGTTCGGCCGCATCGACATCGTCGTGAACAACGCGGGTATCTCGCGCTGGGCGACCTTCCCGGAAGCTGACGCCACAAACCTTGAGCTCACGCTCGACGTGCATCTGCGCGGCACCTGGCACACGACCCGGGCAGCCTGGCCCTACATGGAGGAGCAAGGCTATGGGCGGGTCATCACCACAACATCAACCGGAATGCTGGGTCTGCCGGACAACCTTGCCTATGCCACCGCGAAGGGGGCCCTCATAGGTTTCACCCGCAGCCTGGCTTTGGCAGCAGCCCCGAAGGGTATCCTCGTCAACTGCGTCGCACCGAACTCGGTGACCAGACCGAGCCTTTCGGCCGACAAACCGAATATCGTCACCGCCAATGAAGCGGATTCAGCCCGCCTCCAGGCGATGCAGACCGACCTCGTCTCGCCAATGGTGGCCTACCTCGCCCACGAGTCGTGCGAGGTGAACGGCGAGATCCTCGTTGCCGGCGCCAAGCGTTTCGCCCGCTGGTTCATGGGGTTCACGCCGGGCTGGCTCGACGAAAGCGACGGAGTTCCCACCATCGAAGACGTCGTGTCCCACTGGGACGAGATCAACGACCGGGATGGCTACTACATACCTACGGGCACCTACGATTGGGGCTCAAAGTTTATGGCGCACCTGGCCTGAGTTTAAACACCAAAATCGGGGCCGGCATTTCCATGCTGGCCCCGATTTCTATGTATCGGAGTCACGCTCCGCGAGCGGCGCTGAAAGCCCTGCACTCAGGAAGGTAATGAGGTCGGAGATGAGTGCTTCGATCCCTGCCGGAAGGTGTTCCCGTTTGCGCTGGGCGGTATGGTATCGAGCCAGCGCATGTACAGCGCTGGTCAACGTAACCCACCATCGCTCGTCCAGGACCGATTCCGGAATCCCGGGGACGAGCTTGCCGAGCAGAGTGCGCAACGTGACAACCGCGGCGCCGACACGCACCCCAACGAGCCCTTCATAGCCCCCTTCTTCGGTGATGTAGAGGGAGAGGAAGGGGAGGTAGTGGTTGTCCGGCTGGAAGTGAATTGCGAGCGGGCGCACGAAGGCGCTGACCACGTCGGATACGGTGGGAGTTGTTTCGCTCAACATGAGGCCGGCGACCATTTCGGTACGGCTTACTTCACTCTCCCCGCCGCGGTATTCCATAATCGCCTTCACGATTTCGTCGCGCTCGCCGAAGTGGTATTGCACGGCTGCGTGGTTGCGCTGGCCGGCGGCTTTGCCGATGTCACGCAGTGGCACCGCCGAGATGCCGTGTTGTGCGAAAAGCCGCTCTGCCTCTGTGATGATCCGTTGGCGTGTTGCCTGTCCCCGTACATTTTTCCGCTCGCCGGATGACCTGGAGGCAACTGAAGTTTGAGACATGCCTATGAGTCTAGTGAGACGCGAACCTTGAGCGGAGCCATGTCGGTCCCCGCGGGGTAAACGCCGCCGAACAGTTCGACACCGCTTTCCAAGAGATGGACATCGTTCATCGTCCAGGTCAGGTCCACGTCGTTGTGCTCAGGCTCTTCCGTGCCGGTCGCAGCAATGAGGGTGGTGGTGCCGTCAACATCGGTGCGGGCGGACAGAACTCCGCCCTCGGGTCCGGCGACAAGTTCGGGATCGGCGATGAGGACGTCGAGGAAACCGTGATGCGCCTCAAATCGCACGGAACCTGCGAAAGACAGGCGCCATTGCCCTTCCTTTTGCGCCGCGCGGCGCAGCGGGAACGTGATGGCGCCGTCCGTGGTGACGGCGGCGCCACCCTCCACCGTGTACGAGCCGCGGGCAATGACGGTGACATAGCGCAGCAATGAATCGCGGACCGCCCATGTGAGCAATCCGCGATTCACGGCGTCGTGCAATTCCGTCATTTGCCCAGCTCGGGGGAGTGGCTGTCAGGGAAGCCCTCCATGCCGGCCTCGAGTTCGAGGCCCATGGTCCGGAACACCATGCAGTGGAAATCGTAGGTACCCACTGTGAACAACAGATCGATCAGTTGCTGGCGGTTGAACCGCTCTTCGAGCGCCCGCCAGGTCTCGTCGCTCACGTTCTTGTCGCGGCACATCTCGTCGATCGCACGTACGAGCACGGAGTCATCCTCGGACCACAGGGCCGCATCGGGTCCCTCGGCCAACGCGGCGATTTCATCGTCCGTGAGGCAGCCCGCGGCCCTGCTCATGCGCACGTGCTGCGCCCACTCGTACTCGCCGTAGCCAAGCCAAGTAGTGCGAATGATGGTGATCTCTCGAATACGGTCGCCAAGGCTCGAGTTCCGAAGGTGGTTCGAGTACGGCATCCACCCGCGCATCAGCTCAGGATGCCACGCATAGATACCGAGGATGTTCGATTTCGGCCTGGTGTCGGGGGTGAGCTGCGGGGCGGCTTGGCCACCGGCGCCGTGCGTGGCGAGCACGCTCAATGCGTTATCAACCTCGGCATCCCAGTCTTCGGTTGGGCGGGGGGAAATTCGGGGTTGGGTTAGCTGTGTCATCTCTGTCCTCCTGTTTTCATGCGATGAAAGATCCGCCATTGACGCTGATGGTCTGGCCAGTCACGTACGAGGCGTCATCGGAGGCCAAGTAAGAGACAGCGGCGGCGATGTCCGCGCCGGTACCCATGCGGCCCACAGGGATGTATTTCGCCATGTCAGCGACTGATGGCATGGTGCCGGCTGCCCGCTTCCTCTCCACGCTCGGGGTGTCGATCGACGACGGAACCACCGTATTAACCGTCACTCCGGACTTGGCAAATTCCACTGCCAACGCTTTGGTCAACGCCAGCTGACCGCCCTTGGATGCGGCGTAGTGCGCCATTCGCGGTGCACCGCGCTGGGCGCTCGACGACGAAATCAGCACGACACGGCCTTTGCCTGCCTCGAGCAGGTCCGGCATGCCGGATTGCACGAGGTTGAAGGTACCCGTGAGGTTGATATGCAGGGTCTGGTTCCACTGCTCAAGCGTCATGTCAAGGAATGGCTGCTGCGGCGCAACGGCTGCGTTGGCCACGATCACCGACAGTGGGCCGAGATCGGCCCGGATAGCGGCAAGTGCAGCGTCTACTTGTTCACGGTCGCTCACGTCGGCCTGGTATCCGCGGGCGATGCCCCCCGTCTCTTCGATCCCGGCAGCGGCCTTCTCGGCCGCACCCTCGGTGCGCGTGAGGATAGCGACCGCGAAGCCGTCCTTCGCAAGCCTCTCTGCGATCGACAGACCAATGCCTGCCGCTCCTCCTGAGATGACTGCGACGCGCCCTGCCCCGCTCATTGGATCTCCTTGCGGATGAAGCGCGTGCTTTTCTTTGTGGTCATGGTTTGTCCCTATTCCTTGCCTGGCGGACTGCTGAGGCGAGGCGGGCGTGCCGCCACGCCTTCCTGTGATGCTCCGCATGCGCTACTGTTTTCTACAACTGAACAGACGTTCCGTTCTCGGGAGATTTTAGAATCGCATGTCCCGAAGATGGATGTCAAGCCACTGCAAGTGGCCATAAAACGGGATGGTGAGCGATGGGTAGTGCGGCAGGAAACAGCGATCGAGAGGCCGTCGACGGGCTACGCCGCAGGCACCCTTTGGCCCGCGGCATTGAATTGCTCACGCTCATGACTGACAGTGACCACGATGTCCACGGAGTGCGGGAATTGGCGGGCCGTCTTGAGGTAAGTCCAAGCACCGCGCATCGCCTCATCGCAGATCTTGAAAAGCTGGGGCTTGTCAGCCGCACGGCCAATGGTTCGTATCGGCTGGGTCTTGAATACCTGCGTCTTGCGTGGACGACGACGGAACGGTATCCGATCCAGGAGGTGTCGAGGGATACTCTGCAGGAGCTCACGGAGCAGAGTGGCGAGTCATCATTCTTCGCCGTCTTTGGCGAGCAGCGGCTGAAGATGATGTTTGCGCTCGTGGTGGAGTCGTCGCACCCCCTGCGCTACACACTGCCCCTGCGCCAGCAACTCCCGCTCCACGCCGGTGCGAGCGGTTTGGCGATCCTCGCGTTTCTGCCGGCGCAGATCCAAGCCAGCGTTGCGCATGGCAGGCTGCACCCGGCCACCGATCGCACACTGGTTCGGTCGGAGAGCCTCCTCGACAGGCTGGCCATTATCAGGAGTGACGGGTACGCGATTACCCACGGTGAGCGTATTGAGGGGGCCATCGCAATCGCTTCGCCGGTCTTCGGGCCATCGGGCACTGTGGTCGGTTCGGCGGGGATCTCCCTTCCCGAGGCGCGCTTCAACGCCGCGCATACGTCGTCGCTCGCGGGCCTGGTCAAGCAGTCCGCGCGCCAGATCACCGACTACCTCACTGGCGCTCGGGATCCACGCACCGGCATCGCGCGGAAGTAGTCAAGGCGTCCTTGACATGGGTTCGGAGCTAAGCTCATACTGATCCTGTTGCGTTGAAAGAATCAACTGTTCGATTCAACGAAAAGCTAACGTACGAGAAGTATCGCGAGGCCAATCCAAACCCCCTCGCGATCCCTGACTACACCGAGGATCAACGATGACCCAAGCAAGCGCCGACCGCCACGTAGTCATTGTGGGCGCGTCCTTGGCCGGAACACGCGCGGCCGAGGGCCTGCGCAATCTTGGCCACACCGGCCGCATCACGCTGATCGGGGCCGAGTCCGAGTTGCCGTACGACCGCCCGCCCCTGTCGAAAGACCTGCTCACGTCCGATTGGTCCGATGAGTCTGTCGAGTCGTTTCGCCTGGCCACCAAAGCCAGCCTCGAAGGTGCCGGCATCGAGCTCGAGCTGGGTGTCGCCGCAGCCGGGCTGGACGTCGCCAAACGCAGCGTAATTCTGGCCGATGGCACAATCATCAGCTACGACCTCGTTGTCATCGCGACAGGTGCAGCCGCCAGGCCTTCGCCTTGGCGCCCCGGGACCGGTGTTTATCAACTCAGAACGCTTGAAGACTCGCGAGCCATTGCCGCCCGCTTGAAGCTCGGCGAGCCCGTCGTCGTGGTCGGCGGCGGTTTCATCGGCACAGAGATCGCTGCGGCCGCGGTCGGCTTTGGCTGCGACGTCACAGTGGTGGACCCCGTTTCCGAGCCGATGGCGCGTATCGTCGGTCCTGAGATCGCCCGCAGCCTCGTCGAACTGCATCACCGGCACGGGGCCCAAACCCGGTTCGGCGTCGGCGTCGCCGACATCCAGGGCAAGGACGGTGAACTTACAGTCATCCTCGACGACGGCACTCGCCTTGAGACCTCGACGGCGGTAGTAGGCATCGGCTCGATCGCATCGACCGAATGGCTCGCGAGTTCCGGTCTCACGCTCGACAACGGCGTAGTAACGGACGGCTTCCTCCGCGCCGTAGGAGTCGATGACGTCTATGCGATCGGCGACGTGGCGCGCTGGCCCCACCCCGGCCGCGGCGTGCAGGTTCGTGCCGAGCACTGGACCAATGCCAGCGACCAGGCGCGTTATGTTGCCACCGCCATCACCCAAGGGGTCGATGAGCCCTATGACTCCACGGATTACGTGTGGTCGCACCAGTACGACTGGAAGGTCCACACCATCGGCTGGCGTCACCCCGGGGGCAGCTCCACTATCGTCGGCGACCTCGCCAAAGGAGGGAAAACCGCGGTGATTCACAGCGACGCGAATGGAGACGTCTGTGGTGCGGTCACCGTGAACTGGCCACGCGGGCTCAACCTGGCCCGCAGGCTCTTCGCCAGCGGGGAGTCCGCAGAGACAATCGTCGAAAAACTTGGGCAGCTGGCCTGACGGCCGCGCTGTCAGTGTGTAGAGAGGAAACGAACCATGGTCTATGTGATTGCTGACGCCTGCGTCGACATTCAGGACAAGAGCTGCATGCAGGAGTGCCCTGCCGACTGCATCTTCGAGGGGGGACGGATGACCTACATCAACCCCGACCTCTGCATTGACTGCGGGGCCTGCATGACGGCCTGTCCCGTGGATGCCGTGTTCTACGAGGCCGAACTTCCGGCCGACAAGGAGGACTACCTAGGAATCAACGAGCGCTTCTTCGAAGAGGTAGAGACGCCGAAGAGCGGCCGGAAGGCCGGCAAGATCGACTATGACGTCGACGTTATTGCCGCTCTTCCGCCGCGAACAGGAGCCTGAACATGACTGCCCTGCGCGTCGCCGTCGTCGGTTCCGGCCCGTCGGGGGCCTATTGCGCCCAACTGCTGACCGAAGAGTCCGGGTCGCCGGTTGAGGTGGACGTCTTCGAGCGCCTGCCGGCACCGTTCGGCCTGGTTCGCTACGGTGTCGCACCCGACCACCCCCGCGTCAAGTCGATAACCACCTCGTTCGCCGAAGTGTTCGACGAGACCCCGGGTATACGCTTCCTCGGCAACGTGCAGGTGGGCACAGATATTACGCTCGATGAGCTCCGCGCGAATTACGACGCCGTAGTGTTCGCGAGCGGGGCGCAGGTTGACCGGAACCTCGGCATCCAGGGCGAGGACCTGGCTGGTGTGCACGGGGTCCGCGAATTCGTGTCGTGGTACCAAGGCCACCCCGACACCAAGACCGATGCCTTCGCCCTCAACGGAAAGCGTGCGGTCATCATTGGCATGGGCAATGTCGCACTCGACGCAGCACGCATGCTTGCCCACACCCCAGAAGCACTCCGGGCTACAGACGTGCCCGAGCACATCGTTGACGCCTTCGCAGCGAGCACATACCGCGAGATCGTGGTGATCGGCCGCCGTGGCCCCGCGTTCGCGAAGTTCACGAACAAGGAGTTCATCGAGCTGCTGGAGGTCGATAGCTGCGACGTCGTCATCGATCCCGCCGACCTCGAGCTCGACGCCCAGCAACAGGCACACGCCGACGCCGACCCGGCAGCAAGGCGGTTGCTCGCCACGTTCGCGAAGGCAGCCGAACGCGGCGTTCTCGGGCGTAACACAGCCATCCGCTTCCTTTTCGACTGCACACCCGTCGAACTGATCGGCGAGGAATCCGCGTTGGCCATCCGCCTGGCAAAGACCAGCGACCCCAACATCACGGAAATCCTGGAAACCGACCTCGTCCTCCGCTCGGTCGGATATCGGGGCGCAGCGATCGACGGCCTGCCCTTTGACGAGAAGTCCGGCACCATTGCGCACCTCGACTCGCGCGTCGCCGACGGCCGGAATGTATTGCCAGGCGTGTATGTAGCCGGCTGGATCAAGCGAGGCCCCTCGGGTGTCGTTGGCACGAACCGCCGCTGCGCGTCCGAGACTGTGACCTCGATCCTCGCAGACGTCGCCGCACCGGGCTGGACATCCACGGCGACCCCAGCTGCCGTCGTCGACGAGCTGTTGCGCTCGCGCGGCGTGGACGTTGTCGATTGGACCGCATGGCAGTCTCTCGAGCAGGCCGAGTTCGCGGCGGGTGAGGCGGTGGGTCGCGAACGCGTCAAGCTGCACGACCGCGCCGAGATGCTCCGCGCCGCAGGCGTCGGGGTTGGGGTCGACTGAGGGAGCAACGCAAGATATGGATAGCTTCTCTTCAGGCCTCGCCGCTGCGGTGCGCGAGGCCGTGGGGCGGGTGAGCGATCCCGAATTGCGTCGCCCCTTGGCTGAACTCGGCATGATTAAGGGCGTCGAGGTCACGGGCGGTGTCGCCGTCGTCGGCATCGTGCTGACCATCTCGACGTGCCCCGCCGCTGCCCGCATTGAGCGGGACGTGCGGGCGGCGGCCACCGCCGTCGGCGGCGTCAAAGAGGTGGTCATCAACGTCGGTGTCATGACCGCGGAGGAGCGCAATGCTCTCACGGCCAAGCTGCGGGAGGGACGGGGCCAATCAAGTATGCCTTTCACCGCAGAATCGCTCACGCGCGTTATCGCGGTATCCAGCGGCAAGGGCGGCGTGGGTAAGTCCACCGTCACCACGAATCTCGCCGCGGCCATGGCTGCGCGGGGGCTGAGCGTCGGGATCATCGACGCCGACGTACACGGATTCTCAGTCCCGGGACTCCTTGGACTCTTCGACAATCAAGGCAAGATCATCAGGCCCACCCGCATAGACAATCTTGTACTGCCGCCTGTTGCGCACGGTATCAAGGCCGTATCGATCGGCATGTTCCTCCCGGAGGGTGCCGAGGACACTGCTGTGTCATGGCGGGGTCCCATGCTGCACCGCACGCTCGAGCAGTTTCTCACCGATGTCTACTTTGGGGACCTCGACGTGCTCCTGATCGACTTGCCACCCGGAACCGGCGACATCGCAATCTCCCTGGGGCAGATCCTGCCACACGCGGAAGTGCTCGTCGTTACGACGCCGCAGCCAGCGGCCTCTGGTGTTGCGGTCCGGAGCGGCATGCTGGCACGCGAGTTCGACCAGCGCGTCATCGGGGTGGTCGAAACAATGTCGCCCATGCGGTTCGCCGACGGCAGCGCCTTTGAGCCGTTCGGTGTTGGCGGCGGGGCGGCAGTCGCGGCGAGGCTCTCCGCCCTTGGCGGTAACGTGCCTCTGCTCGCCTCAATCCCCTTCAGCAATGGGCTGCGCGCCGGCGGTGATACCGGAGTGCCTGTAGCCGCAGCCGACCCCGAAGATCCCGCGGCCCGGGCGTTCACTGATCTCGCCGAAAGGCTGGTTGTGAGCCCGCGCGGACTGTCCGGACGCAGGCTCCCGCTCTCTCCGGTCACTGCTTAGTTGAGATCGAAAGGGGTTTAACTGTTCCGCAGCCTATTCATGGGACCTCCTGGCTGAAAGGGCTTTATGGCGGGTGGAGAAGACACGGCGTAGTGTCATGTTCAACGACGAACCTTGGGACCGGCACTCATATCCGGCAACCGCTTGTCGGGTTAATTCGCTGCAGGGGCAGGAATGGCTGGATGGAATGCTGATACGGCGGCCGGACCGCTGGGAGCCGGGACTGTCACCTTGGTTGAGGGATCCTCCTTCTGCATCTCCCTGCCAAACGGAAACATGCATCCCGAATTACCCCACGGTGTCTTCTTTCAGGACACGCGCATTCTGTCTGGCTGGAGTCTCACCGTCAACGGCCAGCCGCTTGAGCCGCTGGCGGCGGAGACCAAGGAACCCTACCGTGCGCAATTTGTGAGCCGCGTTCCCCGAACAGATGGATATGCGGACAGCACGCTGATTGTGGAGCGCCTACGCGAAGTGGGTGCCGGCATCCAGGAACAAGTCACTGTTCGGAACTACTCAGCGCAAGCTGCTGAATGCCTTATCTCCGTGAGGACTGAAGCGGATTTCGCCGACCTCTTCGAGGTTAAGGAGGCCCGGATCCAGCGCCGCTGGGACGAAACACGGCAAGCTGACGGTGATTCCTTGATCATCCAGGCTATTTGGCAAGACGTCCGGAAGGCCATTCTTGTCCGGGCCCCGGGGGCCAATGTAGGGCACGACGGCCTTGAGTATCGCATATCCATCGCCCCGCATGGCCTTTGGAGCGCGATCCTGACCGTAGTCCCCGTTATCGAGGGCGCTGGCCCCGCGACGCCATTCGTGCATCATGACGGGAACGGACTGTCCCCGCGGGACCGGCGCCACCAAGAATGGGTGGCCAAAATTCCTGTGGTAAAGATGGGAAACCGATCCATCGAACGGACTTTGCAGCGAAGTTACGACGACTTGGGCGCCCTTCGCATCGAAGACCCGAACTATCCGGAGCGCGTCGTAGTGGCTGCGGGGGCGCCGTGGTTTATGACGCTGTTCGGCCGTGACTCGTTGTGGGCTTCGGAAATGTCGTTGCCCGTGGACCCGTCCTTGGCGCTGGGCACCTTGCAGACACTGGCTGACCGCCAGGGCACCGAAGTGGATCCGATAAGCGAGGAGGAACCGGGCAAGATCCTGCACGAAGTCAGGCTCGATGTCTCCAGCGGGCTATCTTTGGGTGGCAAATCCATCTACTACGGCAGTGTGGACGCCACTCCGCTGTTCGTGATTGTGCTTGCCTCTGTTAGCCGCTGGGGATTCGCAGCGGAAACCATTTCGGCACTGCTGCCCCACGCCGACCGAGCGCTGGAGTGGATCCAGGATTACGGTGACAAGGACGGCGACGGGTTCGTCGAGTATGAACGTCTCAACGATCACGGGCTGATCAATCAGGGCTGGAAAGACTCCTGGGACGGGATCAACTTCGCGGACGGCACGATGGCGGAGGGCCCGATCGCACTGTGCGAGGTCCAGGCTTACGTCTATGCCGCGTATATAGCGCGCGCATGGATGGCGAGTGAAGCAGGCGACGCGACTCTGGCGGCCCGGCTCATTGATCGCGCCGCGCGATTGAAGAAGCAGTTCAACGAGCAGTTCTGGATGCCTGAGCGCGGTTACTACGCCATCGCCCTGGATGGTAAGAAACGCCAAGTGGATGCCTGTGCGTCCAACATGGGCCACTGCCTATGGCCCGGCATAGTCGATGACGACAAGGCACCGCTCGTGGCTGAGCGCCTGATGTCCCCGGAAATGTTCAGCGGCTGGGGGGTGCGAACGCTGGCCACCGATATGGGCGCATACAACCCCGCCAGTTACCACAACGGCTCGGTGTGGCCGCATGATAATGCGATCATCGCGGCTGGCTTGGTGCGTTACGGCTTCGTCGCCGAGGCGCAGCGGATCGCCACGGCACTGCTCGAGGCGGCCGAGTTTTCGGACGGCCGGCTACCGGAGTTGTTCTGCGGCTTTACCCGGGACGAGGTGGTGGCCAAGCCGGTTCCGTACCCCACCGCCTGCTCACCGCAGGCCTGGGCGGCCACCACCCCAATCCGGCTGGTCACGAGTCTGATGCGGTATGACGCCCATGTTTCCCGCGGTAGCTTGTGGATGGATCCCGTATTCCCGGAGTCCTTCGGCGACCTGCACATCACCAATGCCCCCTTGGCTGGGGGCCGGATCACCATCGACGTTGCCGGTTCAACGGCATCTGTCCGTGGTCTGCCCGAAGGGATGACTTTCCATCAAGGGCGCCGTCCGTGGCTGGCCGAACTCATGGAAGAAGCCAAGCCGCCCCTGGACACTTAGCACCGGGACCCTTGGGATTCACGGGTTGTCTCTCTCCGCCGCACGAATCACGCCGTCGGCCAGCAACTCGGCAACTTCTGCACTCGACATCCCAAGCTCACCAGTGAGGATGCCCAGCGTGTCCGCCCCGAGAGCCGGCGGGTAGACCGGTTCGACGTCGACCGTGTCCACAAAGCGGATCGGTGTTGCGACATTCTCGAACGACGTGGCGCCTTTCCTTAGGGTAAGCAGTGAACCATCCTGGGCCTCGCGCGCGTCCTCCAGGGCCTCGAGCACGTTCTTCACCGGCGCGACGGGCACCGATGCGTCTGCCAAAAGCTTCACCCATTCCGCCGCTGGCCTCTCGGCGAAGCGCCCTTCAAGGATCTCCCACAGGGCTTCTTTGTTCTGCAGCCGGCTTGCGGCGTCGATGAAGCGACCATCGCTGACCAGTTCGTTGACCCCGAGCACCTGGCACAGGCCTTCCCACATGCGAGGGGTATTGGCCGTGACCACGAACTCACGGCCATCGCCTCCGCGGAATGAGCGGTACGTGGCGATGGAGTCGTGGCCCGCACCCTGCGGCTGCGGTGCGGTGTTGTTAATGGAGGTATACAGGGCTTGGTAGGACAGCATCGCCAGCTGGCCTCGCAGCATGGAGACATCGATAATGCGACCTCGACCCGTCTCATCCCGCGCTCGAAGGGCAGCCAGGATGCCGATCACGGAGTACAGTCCGGCCACAACGTCACCGGCGGGGATTCCGAGTCGCGCGGCCGGAGCGTTCGCGTGGCCGGTGAGGCTCATAACCCCGCTAAGTGCCTGCACCACCATGTCGTATGCCGGTCGGTCGCGTAGCGGACCCTCTTGGCCGAAGCCGCTGATGGACGCCCAGATGAGCGAGGGCTGGGCTTCGACAATGGCCGAGGGTTCCAAACCCAGCCGGGCGGTCACTCCGGGGCGGAAGTTCTCGATGACCACGTCAGCGCCCGCGATCAGGCGCCTCATGATCTCGATACCTCGAGGAGCCTTAAGATCGATCGCGACGCTGCGCTTGTTGCGGTTGTTCGCCAGGTAGTAGGCGCTCACGTCGTCGATCTCGGGACCCGCGATGGCGCGGCTTGAATCGCCACTGAGCGATTCAACCTTGATGACGTCTGCGCCGAGGTCCCCAAGCAGTTGCGTTGCCGAAGGGCCTGAGAGGAAGGTCGTGAGATCGAGGACACGAATCCCTTCCAATGGTGGGCGCTGGATCCCGGTCATGCCGCCTCGAAGATGTGTATGGTGCAGGCGCCGTGGTCGAGACCGGCGGTGCCGCCACCTGTGACGTGGGTCATCGCCCAGCGGGCGTCATCGATCTGCCGTGCACCCGCCTGATCGGTGAGCTGCCAGAATGCCTCGGCGATTTGCGCTACACCGCTGGCGCCAACGGGATGGCCCTTTGCCAGCAGGCCACCACTGGGGTTCACCACGACGTCGCCGCCGAAGGTGGTCTTGCCATCGCGAAGAAGGTCGACCGCGTGTCCAGGCTCGGCGAGGCCGAGGGCCTCATAGTAGATAAGTTCAGCAATCGAGAAGGCATCGTGCAGTTCGATCATGTCGAGGTCCTTGGGCCCGATGCCGGCCAACGCATACGCATCGCGGGCGGAGTCGTACGTAATTTCGGGCTTGGTCATGTCTCGGAAGCCTTCGGCCACGTGGCCGGAATGCAGCACTGAGGCGGCCACGCGGATGGCGGGTTTGGACTCGAACCGCTTGCGTGCGCGTTCGGAGGCAAGAATGACGACGGCGGCACCGTCACCTGTGGGGCAGCACATGGGCAGTGTTAGCGGGTCCGCAATGGGGCGCGCGTTGAGTACCTCTTCGACCGTGATCTCCTTGCGGAACTGCGCGAAGGGGTTCAGTGCGCCGTGTTTGCGGGCTTTTACGCTCACCAGCGCGAGGTCCTCAGGTGTCGCCTCAGTGTCGTGCAGGTAGCGGGTGGCGCGCATGGCGTAGACCGCAGGCATGATGATGCCCTGTTTAACTTCGCGATCCTCTGGAGAAAGAGGAAGCGTACCGCCGCCGAACTGTGTCAGTTTCTCGACGCCGATGACGACGGCGACATCGATGAGGCCCTGCGAGATGGCTTGCCAGGCTTCATGCACGGCAGTGGCGCCGCTGGAGCAGGCATTGTCGACGTTGACTGTCGGGACAGTGCCGAGCCCGATCTCTTTGCAGATGCGCTGCCCGGTCATCATGCCACCGTAGGAGTGGCCGACATAAACGGCGTCGACGTCCGACTTTTCAATTCCGGCGTTCCGGATCGCATCGATGAGTGGGGAGACCGCGAGGCCGACGTACGACGACGTGCGGTACTTCCCGAACGGGATCATCGCCGCCGAAATCACAAATACGTTGTCACCCATGTTAAACCTCTCGCTTATCGCTGGCCGCAGGCGCGAAGAACCAGTCGTCTTTGACATCAAGCTCAACTCGCATGTCGGGGCGCAGCGGAATGTCGCCCTCATGGATGTCGGCCAGGGTGCGTACGCCATTGTCCAGGTCGACGTAGCCAAGGGGACGAATGCCTTCGGCGCCGACGTGTATGCGGGTGAAGGAATAGAGCACGCCGGTGCTCGGCAGGGCCACGCGGCTAACGTCGCGGCTGATGCAGGAACTGCAGACCACGCGGCTGCCGATCATCGTGCAGCCACATGCGTTGCACTGGCTGCCGACCAGGCGCTGCCCTTCGGGAAAATTACCGATCAGGCTATCGGTCTCCATGTCCGCAATGGGCTGTGAGGCTGGAGCCTCGATAGTCGCTGTCATTGCGCGCCTTCCTTGTTGGCTTCGGCCGCCAAGGCGATGGCCCGCGTGGGGCAAACATTGATGGCCATCTGGATCTTGTCTTCGGGGTCACCGAGTTCATCGGTGACGATTGCGATGCTGAGATCGTCGAGGTCGAAGGTATTCGGGGCGTAGAACGTACACTGCCCCGAACCCATGCAACGGTCGCGGTCCACGGTGAGGTTTTCAGACATCATGCTCCCTTCGACGTGTACTCAAGGTAGAGCTGGTTGTGGCCGCGGAACTTGTAGCTGCGGATCAGATCCCACTCGCGGGCGCTTTTTGAACCGTGGTGCTCCTCGCTGATCCATATGCGCTCGGTGCGTTCGAGGAAGCGCTGGATCGAGAAGACCGCTTCGGCACGTGCCAGCGGGGCGCCCGGGCATGTGTGGATGCCACGACCGAAGGCGAGGTGCTGCCTGGCGTTCGCTCGTTGGATGTCGAACTCGGCCGGATTATCGAAGAGGCGGGGATCGCGGCCCGAAGCGCCGTGCAGCAACATGACGACGGTGCCGGGGGCAAGGTCGAGGCCGCCGATGCTGGTGGCCACTTTGGTGAGCCGGAAAGAGCCCTTGATGGGCGCTTCGATCCGAAGTGTTTCCTCGATGAACTTCGGAATGAGCGAGGGTTCACGGCGCAGCAGGTCCTGCAGGTCCCCGTCTTCGGCAATACGCTGCAGGGCGATGCCCATCAGCTGCACGGTGGTCTCCTGGCCGGCGGCAAACATGTTGGACGCGATCCGGGCGACCTCAAGGGGCTCGGGCAGGGAACCGTCGGGGAAGGTGGCCAGCGCCATGCCGGTGATCACGTCGTCCTTCGGATCATTGCGGCGCTCCTCGATCTTCGCGACGAAGTAGTCGTAGAGCCGCTCAATGCTGCTGTGATGGTTGGCTTGGAGCTCAAGGTTGCCAAGCACGGGACCCGGAGCAGAGGCGAGCAGCTCAAGGAGCATCGGGTGGTCCTCCTCGGGCACACCGAGCAGGTCCGCGACGGCCAGGATGGTGTAGCCCTTGGCGTAGTCCCAGATGAAGTCGCAGTGGCCTCGCTGGATGATCCGGTCCAGGAAGTGGTCTGCGGTGCGCTTGAGGAAGTCCTCGTTTTCCTTGAGTCGCTTCGGCGTTATGAGGCCCATCAGGAGCGTGCGATGGTCTGTGTGAACCGGCGGATCGAAAGTGACGATCTGGTCATTGTTCGGGAAGTACTCCCGGTGCTTCTCCAGAAGATCACTCAGGTCATCACCAACGAGTTCGACGGGGATGTCGAGAACCGGGCCGCCCGTGCGGTTGATCGAAGAGTAAACCTCGGGCTGGTGGTACACCTGCAGTGCTTCTTCATATCCCGTGACGATCACTACGCCGTACTTTGTCTCCCGCCACACCGGATGGTTGGCAAGCATGTGGTCGAAGTACGGCTCTGCCGTCTTCGCTGTTTCCGGATCGGTGAAGAAGTCAATCCTGGTGGGATCGATATCGACGGTGGTCATATGAGTCCCTTTCCCTTTCGGCTCATGCGATTGTTTTATTCAACAGAACAGATGTCCTGTTAGGCGCTTTTCAAAGCATGGATCTCGTGTGGTGCAATGTCAAGCCCACTTCTCGCGGAAGCGGCAAAACCCAAAGGAAGGCGCGGTCCTTGACATCGAATGGTGAGTCATGCCACATTTAGTCGAGATTCGTTGAAAGGTTCATCTGTTCCGTTGAAGGAACAAGACGTTGAAGCCAGTCTTTACGAATAAATCCACGACGAAGGAGTCGGCGAGTGCAGCCAGGTCTCTTGATGCATCATCAATCCACTAATTTGAGGCGGAAGCAGGAGTCATGCCGTTAAATATCTTGCAGCGTTTGGGATACGGCCTCCTTGTGATTGTCCTGGTCACGGTGGGCACCACTCTGCTGCTCAGCTTTGCTCCAGGCTCCGTCGCTGAGGTCATCCTTGGCGAAGGCGCCACCCCGGAGAACATCGTCAGGCTGAAGGCGCAGCTCGGGCTTGACCTGCCGATGTGGCAGCAGTACCTCAATTGGTTGGTGCATGCTTTCCAAGGTGACCTGGGCGCATCCCCCATCACACACGTCCCGGTGATGACGGCAATCGTTCAACGGCTGCCGGTCACCTTGGAAATCGCCTTTCTGGGCCTGGCAATCGCGCTGATCATCGCTATCATTTTGGGCGTTATCTCGGCGGCCATGCCGGGCAGCGCGGTGGACCGGGGCATCAATGTCCTGACGTCGGTGTTTATCTCTGTTCCGCCCTTCGTCTCAGGACCGCTGCTCATCTTCATCTTCGCGGTGGGCATGCATGCCTTCCCATCGGTTGGGTGGTCACCCTTGGAAGCCGGGCTCGGGGCGAACCTTAGAAACGCATTCCTTCCCGCACTCTCGGTGGCTTTCATGGAGATTGCCTCGTTCCAGCGGGTGCTGCGTACTGACCTCGTCAGCACGCTCCGGGAGGACTACGTGGCGGCGGCACGCGCAAAGGGTATGGGCAAGGCCTATGTGATGTTCCGTCACGCGTTTCGCCCGTCCTCGTTCTCGCTGCTGACCGTTGCCGGCATCAATCTCGCCCGGCTCATCGGTGGAACGATCGTTGTCGAGACGCTGTTCGGCCTCCCCGGGCTTGGGCAGCTTGTCTCCAACGCGATCATGCAGCGCGATGTGATCACTGTTCAGGGCGTGGTGACGTTCGTCGCCGTCGTGTTCGTCATCGTGAACATGCTCGTCGACATCAGCTACGGCCTCATCGACCCGCGGGTCCGGAAGGCTGAGCGGGCCACGAAGAAGAAGACCACGGCTGCATCGAGGATCCCAAGGAAGGCCCTGCAGGCATGAGTATTACGACCACGACCAAGTCCACGGTGAAGGCACCAAACACCACACGCCCGAGCTCCGGCGGCAGGGGAGTCCCTTACCTCCCACCGGTAAAGACGCAGAGGTCGGTGACCGTTTGGTTGGCCTACTTCTGGCTCGCGCTCATCATCCTGCTGGCAACCTTCGCCTGGGCCCTCCCTCTCGCGCCCTACGATGCCCCCGTAGGGAGCCCGCGTACGCCGCCGAAGTTAGGCGATCTCAATCTTCTCTTCGGCACGGACAAGGCGGGCCGTTCTATCCTTGCCCGCACCATCTGGGGCGCCCAGATCTCGCTTGTGGTCGGCACCGTCGCAGGTCTTTCGGGGGCATTCCTCGGGACAGTCCTGGGCTTGATCGCCGGATATTACCGCAAGAAGGTGGACTGGGTCATTACCTTGGTCGCCGACGTTCTGCTTGCGTTCCCTGTGCTGATCCTTCTCCTCGCCATCACAGCGATCTTCTCGCCGAGCATCCCGACCCTTGTCATAGGGCTGACAGTGGCAAGCATTCCAACCTTCATGCGCCTCGCCAGGGCGAGCACGATGTCCTGGGCGAGCCGCGAGTTCGTTCGTGCCGCCAAGAACATGGGGGCGGGAGACTTCCGCATCATCATTCGGGAAATTCTTCCAAACCTGTTGCCGACGCTTTCTTCCTTCCTGCCCATCGTGGTCGCCGGACTCATCGTGGCGGAGGGATCACTCAGTTTCCTTGGCCTCGGTGTGCCCCCACCCACGCCCAGCTGGGGAGGAATGATCAACGGAGCCAGCGAAGTGCTGCAACGAGCCCCGCACATTGTCTTCGTCCCCGCGATCGCGCTTTTCCTGACGGTGTTTTCACTGAACCAAGTGGGCGACCACCTGCGGGGCAAGTTCGATCGCAGCATGCAGGGCTAAGCCACCGACCAGACGATCCGCTCCACCCGAATTCCGAATCCCCAGAAAAATCAGAAAGGCCATCGTGATTTCAATGAAGAAGTCCACAACGGCAGCCGCCCTCGTGGTGGCCGCTGCAATTGCCCTCAGCGGCTGCGCAAGCGGAGGGGCGTCGTCAGACCCGGCCCCCGCCGCCAACCCAATTTCGGGCGGCATCGCCCGCGTCGTGGAGGCCGGAACGCCCACTAGCCTCGACCCGGCGTTGCTCCAGAACACCGGCCCCCGCATGCCCGTCACAGGCAATTCCCTCTACGGCCAGCTTGTCACGGACGACCCCGTGACTGGCGAGATCAAGATGGGACTCCTCAAAGAGTTCGCCACCAGCGACGGCGGAAAGACGTTCACGGTTCGTGTTCGCGAAGGCGTCAAGTTCTCCGACGGGACACCATTCACCGCGGAAGCAGTCAAGTTCGGCTGGGACCGCATCAAGGTCCCCACGACCGGCTCTTCGGTCATTGCTACAGGGGCGTTGGTCGACAATATCAAGATAGTGGACGAGCTGACGGCCACGGTCACCATGGCGAAGCCGACGCCCCACTTCCCCAGCGCGGTACTTTTCACCCAGATGAATTGGATCGGCTCACCAACTGCCCTCCAGGCAGGTGCCGAGGCGTTCAACGCGAAGCCTGTTGGCGCCGGGCCCTTCGTGCTCGAAAAGTGGACGCAGGGCGATGTGCTGAAGCTCAAAAAGAACCAAAACTACTACGTTCCTGATCTTCCCCACCTCGACGGCCTTGAAGTTCGCGGCATCGCCGATCCCTCCCTTGCCTACAACGCTCTGGCGAGCGGTCAGGCGGACGTCGTCATGACCATCTCGCAGGAGAAGGCGGCCAATGCGGTCGACGCCGGAAACGTCGCAACTCCTTACGTCCTCGGCGGCGGCAATGCTCTCATCATGAACACTTCGAAGGCACCTTTCGATGACGTTCGTGCTCGCCAGGCGGTCTCATACGCACTGGACCTCGACAAGCTGAGCGAGGCGGTTTACGGCGGATTCGGCGAACTGCCCAAGACACTGTTCAAGGCGGATTCACCCCTCTTTGCCGACGTGCCGGTCCACACATATGACCGCGAGAAGGCCCAGAAGTTGTTCAATGAGCTCGCTGCTGAAGGGAAGCCGCTGACGTTCAGCATGGCATTGTTCCCCGGAGGCTCGGCCATGTTTGAGGCGATTCAATCCCAGCTGAGTCAATACCAGAACGTCAAGGTCACAGCCAACCAGCGCGATCAGTCCGAACAGGGTTCGCTTCCCGTGAAGGGCGACTTCCAGATGCTCTCCTCGGCGATTGTTTTCAATGATCCGGATCCGCGTATCTGGCTCGCCCTGCACGGGGAAGCCGGCAGCTCGAATTACAGCCGGCTCAACGACGCCCAGATGAACACCGCCTTGAACGCCGGGCGGGACGGAAAGACCATCGAGGAGCGCGCGGACGCCTACAAGAAGGTCGCTGAGAGGTTCCAGGAGCTCGTTCCCATGATCCTTACGAATGTCTCGTACTTCGGCTCCATCGAGAGCAGCAAGGTCAACGGAATCACCATGTACGGGATGGGCTCGCTCGCCCCGGACACGCTCTGGCTTCAGCCCTGAGAAAGGTGGTGCTGCGCGAGGAAAWCGCGCAGCACCACGCACTCTCGTTCCAAATCAATGAAGGAAGGCGCAACACATGAGCGGCGAAGAAATGCTGCTGGAGATCCGGGATCTTCATGCATACATCGGCTCTCCCCGGGGCATTGTCAAGGCTGTTGATGGTGTCAGCTTCAACCTGCGGCGTGGTGAGGCCTTGGGCATCGTTGGCGAATCAGGCTCGGGAAAGTCCATCACGGCACGCGCGGTCATGGGCCTGATGCCCGCACGATCTGCCCGCACTGGAGAAGTGTTGTTCGAAGGACGCGACCTGCTTTCACTCGGACGCAAGGAGTTGCAGGAGATCTGGGGCAACAAGATCGCGATGGTTTTCCAAGACCCCGGACGCTCCCTGAATCCGGTGGTACGTATTGAGCGGCAGCTCACCGAGGGCATGCGGAGGCATCTGGGAATCTCGAAGTCCGCGGCACACAGCCGGGCGCTCGACCTCCTCAAGGAAGTCGGCGTGCCCGACCCCGAACGCCGCCTGAGGGCCTACCCCCACGAGCTGTCCGGCGGCATGCGCCAAAGGGTGATGCTCGCCGTCGCCCTTGCCTGTGAACCGGACCTGCTCATCGCCGATGAGCCGACCACCGCGCTCGACGTGACAATCCAGCGCCAGGTGCTCGACCTCCTTCGCCGTATCCAGATTGAACGCAAGATGTCGCTGATGCTGATTTCCCATGACCTGCACGTCGTGGCGGGCAATACCGACCGCGTCGCCGTAATGTACGCCGGACGCCTCGCCGAGGTCGGAGCGAGCCGGGAAGTGTTCGACGACCCCCAGCACCAGTACACGAACGCTCTGCTTGCAGCGACACCCACCATCGATCATGAGCGGCACACTCCACTGAATGTCATTCCCGGTTCGCTTCCGTCCCCGACGGACCCGCCCAGCGGCTGCCGGTTCGCGCCACGTTGCTCCGCAGCCACGGCCGAGTGCGGCGAGGCGCAGCCGCCAATTACGAATATAGGACGGGATCATGCAGTTGCGTGCTTCCACCCTGTGACCACGAATGCAAAGGAAGGTGAGCTCGTTGGCCGGTAGCGGTAGCGCGCATTTACGCGGAGACGAGGCGGTCCTCTCCGTCCAGGATCTCGACGTCGAATACCACACGTCGCGAGGAAGCTTCAAAGCAGTGGCAGGAGTGAGCTTCGACCTGCTGAAGGGCGAGTCCCTCGGCATCGTCGGAGAGTCCGGCTGCGGCAAGTCCACCACTGGGCGCGCCGTGCTGCGGCTCGACCCTATCGCGGGTGGAAACATCCGGTACAGGGAGGAATCGATCGAGTCGGCTTCACCGCAGCGGCTGCGCGAGCTCCGACGGGACATGCAGATGATCTTCCAGGACCCGATCAGTTCCTTGAACCCGAGGCGCCAAGTCAAGGATCTGGTGATGGAGGGGCTTGCGATTCAAGGCGTTCCCCAGAAGGAACGCGACGAGCAAGCCCCCGGAATGCTGGCCCAAGTAGGGCTTCCTAGTGAGCGCTTCGCCGAAATGATGCCGCGGCAGCTGTCGGGGGGACAAGCCCAGCGAGTGGCGATCGGCCGTGCCCTGGCCGTCCGCCCGGGGCTGCTCATCTGCGACGAACCGGTCTCGGCCCTCGATGTATCGGTTCAAGCCCAGATCCTGAACCTGCTCGAAGACCTGAAAACGAAATACGATCTCACGATCGTGTTCATCGCCCACGACCTCGGCGTCGTACGGAGCTTCAGCGACAAAGTGCTGGTGATGTACCTCGGCAAGACCTGCGAGTTCGGAGATTCCGTGGAGGTGTACGACAGGCCGGCACACCCCTACACCCGCGCGCTTCTGGACTCCGTTCCCTCCCCTGATGCAGAGGGTGGCTTCGCCGGTCCCTCCCTGAAGGGCGACATCCCGTCGCCACTCAACCCGCCATCGGGTTGCCGCTTCCGTGCCCGATGCCCGGCTGCCCAGGAACGCTGCGCAGTGGAAGAACCGGAGATGCGCGAAGTGCGGCCGGGCCAGTATGCCGCCTGCCACTTCCCGCTCGATTAGCAGGCGGTGCGAACGCACGAGCAAATCCTATCTAGGTAAACCCGGGCACGTCCCCGGGAGAAATGGAGTCATACATGTCTGAAGAACTTGCACCAGACCCTCTCGCACCGTGGGTTCGGGAAATCGCGGTCAAGCACGACGCAGCCCGCCACTTAGAGGGCGTGCAATGCCGGGGCTCGGTGGCACTCATTGACCAGGCGGCCCGGCTACGCGGCGCTGGAGAGGTGATGCTCGGAAAGGCGATTTCCCTTGAAAAGGAGATCGAGACCCGACCCGAGCGTCTCACGGCCAGTCGGGAAGCGGCAGAAACTGAGAAAGCGCAATGGCAGAAACTGGGCTTGTCCGAAATGCCCCACGGGCATGGCGGCGTCGAACTTGAGGTGCAGATCGGCATCCACGGCCGCTCCGCCCACGGAGGCGACGTCATCAAATACGATGCGCACGGTGTCCACAACACCCACCTCGACGGGCTTGCCCACATCGGCGCCGATGCCACCTGGCATGGCCCGATACCCGCACGGTCCTCTGAGACCGATGAAGACACGATGGTTAACTGGGCACAGCACGGCATTGCCACGCGAGGGGTATTGCTCGACATCCCCACCATACGCGGCGCGGAGTGGGTCACGGCTGAGGAGCCCGTCACTGCGGCCGAGCTCGACGCGGCACTTGAAGCTACCGGGGTCGACTTGGAACCTGGCGACGCGCTGATCATCTATCAGGGCCGGGACAAATACGAGGCCGCCGGCAACGTCTACCCGAGCGGGGCCGCGGCCGTAAAGCGGCCCGGTATTGGTGAGGACGGCGCGAAGTGGATCGCCGCGAAGGACCCGGGCCTCGTCCTGTGGGACTTCCATGACGCCCGGAACACCCCGACGGGAGCGCTGGAAGTACACAGTCTCATCTGGGCCATCGGTCTCTGCCTCGTGGACAACTGCCTGCTTGGCCCCGCCGTGGCCGCGCTCAAGGAAGCAGGCACTTTCACGGGACTGATCGTCGCCGCACCGCCCGCTATCCACCGGTCTACAGGTGTTCTCATCAACCCGCTTCTCCTGTACTAGGAGCCCAAGCCAGACAGAATTTTGCCGACACCAGTGATGAAAGCGGCTTCCGGTTGCTCCATGCGCGGAGCGACCGGAAGCCGCGGATCACGTATTCAGCGGGCTTTCGGAACGGAGAGCGCCATGCTCAAAAACCTGATGTGCAAACTGAACCTGGGCCACGCGTGGCACGTTGAACACAACGAGGACGGCAGCCGCTACAGGCCCTGCACCCGCTGCGGAAAATACGACGACGGCGGCGATCCAGGTGGCGGTCGATGGGCCGTTCCTGACATCGGCTGTGGGGCCCGCTTACCCCTGCCTCAGCCCAGTCGCATTGAGCACCAGATTGGCGGTGATGAAACGGCCGCACTGCTCACCAAACGGGTAGTCTGCCTTGGGCGTGAACGTCAGCGTCCGCACAGGCAATGCGGTTCCGGATGGAGAGGTGCCGGATACGGTCGCTTCAAGCGGACTTTCTGAGAGGGTGGGCAGTCCCAGGAAGCCGGTCATGGTGCCATCGGGCGAGGACGTTGCGGAGCACACGCCTTCAGGGGAGCACCCCTGGTCCACGGCGATGGAGCCTGGGTTCAAAACCACATTCGCTTCGGTGCAGGTCCCGTCCTGGCACGCCTTCATCCGCAATGAAGCAACTGTGTCCACGTAGTCGGCAGCGACCGTGATCGAGACGCCAGACGCCTGCGCGATCGCCGGGCAAGGTACCGGCTCAGCGAAGCAGCTGGGAAGAAGTGCAGAGGTACCCATTAGCGTAAATGCCAAACCAATCTTGCCCATGCTTCAGGGTAGGACTGGACCCAGCAGGAGGCGCCGCAACAAAGGGAATCGGCACCCCATCGTTACGGCTCACCCTGACCTGTTGCCGAACCGACACCGCGCGTCATCGCGGCTTAGGCCGGAAGCCGCAAACCGCCGTCGTGGATTTCCGCCAACCCATCACTGACCAGGCCGTCGAGGGCCCGTTCCAGTTGCTCGGGCGCTGAGTTGAGCCTGTGAAGTGCTGCCAGCGGAATCCCAACGCCCGACGGCGCGAACCCGAGGTCCGCCGGCGCCTGTTCGAACATCTCGCGCGGAATCGGGATTGCAGCTTCGCGGAGGACGGCCATCACCGCTCCCCGGACTTGCCGGTCCGTGCCATGCCAGGATTGGCCCTTTGGCGTGTACGACGGCGGTGGCTCACCTGCCGCGAGCCAGGCGCAGCTTGAGCGCACGGGACACTCGGTGCACTTGGGACTCCGGGCCGTGCACACCACGGCACCCAGTTCCATGACGGAGGCGTTCCAGCGCACGGACAGCGGCCGTTCTTCGGGCAGCAGAGTGTCGGCCAAGCGCATCTCGGCCGCGGTGAGCGCCGGAGCGGGCAGGGCGTGCCCGGAGATGAGGCGCGCATGGACGCGACGGATGTTGGTGTCCACCACTGTTTCCCGGCGGCCAAAGGCAAAGGCGGCGACGGCGGCGGCCGTGTAATTGCCGACGCCCGGCAGGGTCAGGAGCCCGGGATAGGTATCCGGAACGTCTCCATTGTGCTCGTCGCGGATGGCGACGGCGGCTGCGTGTAGTCGCAGGGCCCTGCGGGGATAGCCGAGCCGGCCCCAGTGACGAACAGCCTCACCGCAGGGCTCATCGGCAAGGTGTCCGGGGGTTGGCCAGCGTTCCATCCAGTCCCGCCAAACGGGGAGAACGCGGACCACAGGGGTTTGTTGGAGCATGACTTCGCTGACCAGAATGCCCCAAGGGCTGCAATCAGGCTCGCGCCACGGAAGGTCCCTGGCGGTCTCGGCGAACCACTGGTCCAAGGACTGATGGAGTCCGGCGAGTTGGTCGGAACCGGGAAGTGCCATGCGTCAGATCTCCCGGACTGTTGAAGTTTAGGCTGGCGTCGGAGCGCCGGAATTCTGCCCTCTACTGTAGTGGAAACCAGGACGGCGACGCTTCTGCGGTGCACGTCACACTGAGCGGGTTTGCCGTCCGGCGGCGTGGTGGTGGCCTGCTGCGGAGTGGGCCCGCCTAGCCTAGAAACATGGCCAATCAGGGTAGGAACCAGTCTTCCGCGCGCAGATCAGCGCCGGCGAAGGGTTCTGCCCGTAATTCAGGCGGTCCCGGCCGCCCTGGCTCCCCAGCGCAGAAGCGGCGTCCGAGCGCCGCCGTTTACCGCCGTCGTCGGCAGTTTGTCTTCGGTGCGCTACTGGTTGTGATCGCCCTCCTGGTTGCTGGCGTCGTGGCAATCAGCGGTGCGCTTGCAAGTAAGTCCGGGCCGCAGGCGGTCAACACGGCGGAGCCCTCCCAGATGCCTACTCAAGGGAATGCGCCCACAGCAGGCACTGCCTCCCCGTCCGCCACGCCCACACCTGTATGCGACCTGAGCTTGGTAACAGTGGCTGCTGCTACGGACAAGCCAGCCTACGGGACTGAGGAAATGCCACTGCTCACCATGACCATTACCAACGGCGGGACGACGCCGTGTGACGTCAACGTGGGCACATCGCAAATGGAGTACGTGGTGATGAGCGGCTCGGACCGGATCTTTTCCTCCAAGGATTGTCAGGCCGGAAGTGAAGACCTGGTCAAGACCATCCAGCCGGGCAAGAGCGAGACCGCCAATTTCCCCTGGCAACGCAACCGGACTCTTGAAGGCTGCGCCGCGATCAACGCAAAACCCGGCGCTGGGGGCGCCTACTACACGTTCGAGGCCCGCTTGGGGAACAAGTCCAGCACCAAGGCCGTCTTCCAGCTGAACTAACCTTCGGCGGACGGTGATTTGATAAATGTCCGACGGCGGCACACGGCTTTAGAGGAACCTGTCCAGCAAGCTTGCTTCGGCCATGCGGCTCAAACCTTCACGGACGGTGCGTGCGCGCTGGTCGCCGATGCCATCCACAGTCATGAGGTCATCGATAGTGGCTGCCATGAGGTTCTGCAAACCGCCGAAGTAGTCCACCAGGCGATCGGCGACGGCCTTCGGAACGGACTTGAGACCGGACAGGAGGCGGTAGCCGCGCGGCTGGACCACGGCGTCCAACTGTTCCACGCCTCCGGCGAAGCCGATGATGTGCGCGATGCGGCTGAGGTCGATCAGTTCCGTGGGGCCGAGGTTGAGGAGCGCCTGGACGGCTTCATCGATGTCCTCCGGGGTGGCGTCCGGGTCCGAGTAGTCGCGGATGATGACGTCGCTGCCGGGGCCGCGGCCCATGGTCAGTTCCTCCACCTGCAGTGATAGCAATCGGCCATCCTCGCCGAGCTCCAGGACGTATTGTGCGATCTCCTCGGAAATCCGCCTGACCATCTCCTGGCGCTGCAAGGTGACGGCCACATCCCTAACGGTGACCAACGCTTCGATCTCAAGGGCTGAAAGCGAGCTGGTGACCTGATCCAACCTGGCGCTGTAACGCTCCAGCGTTGCGAGGGCCTGGTTGGCGCGGGCCAAGACTTTCTCCGAGCCCTCCAGGACGTGACGCAGGCCGTTCACGTACAGCGCGATGATCTGCATCGACTGGCTGACAGAGATGACGGGAACGCCTGTCTGGATGGCGACCCGCTCTGCGGTGCGGTGCCGGGTTCCCGATTCCTGCGTTTCAATGCTGGAATCCGGAACGAGCTGCACTGCGGCACGGACGATGTTGCTGGCGTCCTTGTCGCAGATGATGGCGCCGTCCATCTTGGCCAGTTCACGCAGACGTGTGGGCGAGAAGTCGATTCCGATATCAAATCCGCCGGAACAGATGGAGTCGATGGTGCGGTCATAGCCCAGCACAATCAAGGCGCCGGTGCGTCCACGGAGGATGCGCTCCAAGCCGTCCCGCAAGGGAGTTCCGGGTGCGACTCTGGCCAGAGTCGCCTTGAGCGACTCTTCCGGGCTCCGGGCCATAGGGTTTCCCTTCGAAGGTGCAAGCCATGGCTCACAGACAAGCTGAATCCGGCATCCGCGGGCGCTTCGAAAAATGCCCTGATGACGACTAGCACCATGATATGGCTTCCGGACACCGTTAACCGCACCAGCAAGCCCCAAAGTGGGTCATTTCGTTATGTACGGAGACGGCCGGAAGGTGCCTTTTCGGGCGTTCTTGGCAACGCCTGTTTGGGGCTTTTGCGTGGTTGACGTGGGCCGATATAACAAATTGGTGTAGATATTCTAGGAATCCACCTGCCGCTTCAACTTATTACCCAGCCACAGCATCGCCAGGCTCACCAAAAGGAAGCCAACGGAAATCGCAAGGGCAAAGACAACAACGCCACCCCAGCCGCCTGCCCGGGTGGGGTCGATGAACCAGTAGGGGTACCAGTTCACCAAGGCACCCCGGATCAGGCTGTAGACGAGGTAACCGATGGGATAAAGCAGCCAGTACCAAATGTGGCGGGTCGTCAGCGTTGCCCGTGTCGGTTGGAAGAGCCAATCCACCACCATGACCACAGGGATCAGGTAGTGGACCACAAAGTTGACCCACGGAAGAAGTGAGCCCAGGTCCTCGCCGGCAAGCAAAGCTCCGAATACCAGTCCAACCACGGCCATGGCGATGGTCGCCGTGCCGCGGGTGGCGTCGTCGATCTCGCTGGGTTGTTTGCGGATGAGTACCCTGTAGCCGCTGATGAGCAGCACCAGTGCCGCGAAGATGTTGGAGAGGTTGGTGAAGTAGCTGAAGAAGTTCCAGACGTCATAGCCCATGCCCAAATGAACCGTCAGCTGCGTTCCCACCGCCACCAAGGTCAAAAGGCCAAAGAAAAAGCGTCCCCCAATAAGCACAGTTCTTTTGGTCATGGCCCAATCCTCGCCGAAACGCAGCCCGGCGATGCCCCGACACCCCGCGAGGACGGCCTTTGTGCGCTACGTGATCAGCAGCTCCAACGCCTCGGCCAGATGCCCCACTTCCCGCACAGAGAAACCCTCCGGGATAACGCCGGCACCCGCCGGGCTGGCAGGAACAATGGCGTGCGTGAAACCGAGGCGGTGGGCTTCCTGGATGCGCTGGTTGATTCCGGGCACAGGCCGGACCTCGCCTGCCAGCCCAACTTCACCGAAGGCAATGAGCCGTTGGGGGAGTGCCTTGCGGGATTTGGCTGACGCGACGGCCAACGCCACGGCGAGGTCGGTGGCCGGTTCCGTCAGCTTTACACCGCCAACAGTGGCCACGTAGGAGTCGTCCTTGTGCAGCATGCATCCGGCGCGCTGCTGAAGCACAGCGAGCAACATGGCAACTCTGGAGCTCTCCAGCCCGCTGGTAGCCCGCCGGGGTTGGGCATTGGCACTCTCGGCGAGCAGCGACTGGACCTCCGCGAGCAACGGGCGGCGGCCCTCCATGGTCACCGTGATGCAGGTGCCTGAGACAGGTTCACGGGTCCGCGAAACGAACAGCCCGCTGGGATCGGCCAACCCTTCGATGCCGGCCTCATTGAGATCAAAGCATCCGACGTCGTCGGTAGCCCCGTAGCGGTTTTTCACAGCCCGGAGCAGCCTTAGCCGAGAATGGCGCTCGCCTTCGAACTGGCACACGACGTCCACCAGGTGTTCCAGCAAGCGCGGTCCTGCAATCGTTCCTTCTTTGGTTACGTGGCCCACCAGCAACGTGGTCATGTTCCGCCGTTTGGCCGCGGAGATGATTGATGCAGCTACTTCCCGCACCTGGGAGACGCCACCGGCGCTGCCCTCGACGTCGGCACTGCTGAGCGTCTGCACAGAGTCCACGATCAGCAGCTTCGGCTCAAGCTTCTCCACCTGGCCCAGCGCTTGCCCAAGATCGGTCTCGGCGGACAGGTACAACGTATGCGCAACAGCATCGATCCGCTCCGCGCGCAGCTTCACCTGGGCTGCGGATTCCTCGCCCGTGATGTACAGAACGTCCTGTCCGGTGCGGGCAAACTTCGCAGCGACGTCCAGCAGCAGCGTGGACTTCCCGACGCCGGGTTCCCCAGCCAGCAGGATGACGGCACCGGGGACGAGCCCTCCTCCAAGGACGCGGTCCAGCTCGTCCACACCCGTGGGCAAGAACGCCGCCGTTGTCCCATCCACCTCAGCGATACGGCGGGCGGGCTCCAAAACGGTAGCGGCCGGCGTCGTACGCGCAACCGTGGCGCCGTACTCTTCAACGGTTCCCCACGCCTGGCACTCACCGCAGCGGCCCACCCACTTGATGGCCGTCCACCCGCATTCGGCGCATTTGTAAGCGGGTGTCTTGGATGCGCGGGAGGTCTTGGAAGCCATGGGTTCAAGGGTAGCCGTGGCGGCTGACAGTATTAGCCGCCACAGCGAATCGCGGATCCTACAGAGCCGGCAGCACGTCCCGGGCCTCATCAGATTCCAGTCCGCTCGCCTCCAAAAGGTCCACCATGAGCGGCCGAAACAGCATCACCACGGTTTCGCCCTCAAGCTTCTGAACGTCCAGCATCTTGGGGTGCAGGCGCGAGGCGATGTCGGTCAGCTCATTGCGGGCGTGACGCATATGGACGCGGCGGGTTCCCTCGCTCTGCTCCGCCAAGCCAATGGTCAGTTCATCGATCGCTGCGGCAGTTTCCTGCAGGACCTCGGAGATGCTTTCAATGGCTTCATCAGACAACGCAGCATGGTTGATGGCGCTTGTGAGCCTGCGGGCAAAAACGCGGCTGTTACGGAGTGCAAGGTCGATGTACTCCAGCGAATGCTCCAAACTGGCAAGCTCGTCGCGGTGCCTGCGATGGGCCGGAGCCAGAGTCGCGACCTCGCCCGAGGCCCGCAGCGTCTGCCGCATCCGATCCACCAATGGCTGGCAGTTACGGCCGCGAATAAGTGCGTGCCAGGCGATGGTGGAGTCGCTTTCGACCATGGCCTTGGCACACTCCCGCAGCACTTCGGCAAGTTCGTGCAGGATCTTCTGGACATCCTTCCGCGGCTCCCGGCGCGGATCCTTCGGCACCAAAATAGTCACCAGCAGGGCGAACACGCCGCCCACCACTGCATCCAGGCTCCGCGTGAACGGCCCGCCGGCAGGCGCCGGCAGCAGCACGACCAGCAGCGACTGGAGCCCCAGCTGGGTGGTGAAAATGGTCCCGCTGTCCAGGAACCTTGCCAGCAGGATAGAGAAAAGAAGCACGACGGCGGCCTGCAGGATCCCAGCACCCAGCCAGTGGAGCAGGAGGTCACCGACGACGATGCCGAGGGTGCAGCCCAGACCAACCTCAATAACACGACGCAACCGCGGATCACGGGAGAAGCCCAACGCAATCAACGAAGAAGTGGCCGCAAACAATGGCCCTTGGTGGCCCAGGACGTATTCCGCGAAAGCGTAGGCACCCACGGCACACACGGTCATTTGAACGGCCGGAGTCAGGGAGTTCCGGCTACGGACCAAGCCCGTCCGGACTCTGGCACGCAGGAACCTCTTGCTTGCAGAAAATCCCTTCGCGGCAGCCATGTCCTCCAGTCTATTTGCCGAACCCCGGCATCCATGACGAGTAGGACGCCGGGCAGGGTCCCACTCAAGGTGGCGCGCGCCACATAACCCAATGGTCCGCCGTCGTTCACTTTGCGTTCACCTTCCACGTCAGATCCCGTTACCTGCGCTCCATACCTTCAGTAAAGGAACAAAAGGTCCTCAGCTCGCGCACGCCGAAATCTCCGTCGGCCCGCATCGAAGAATCCCTGGAAGGGGCACATCCAAGTGAAGGCAACTCACTTCGGCCGCAACGCGGCAATCGCGGTCATCGCAGCCGGCGCACTCGCGCTCACTGCTTGCGGTTCAGACAACGCAACGAACACCCCGGCCAGCACTCAGTCGGCAGCCGGCATGAAGGTGACCGGCACCCTCACCGGCGTTGGCTCATCTGCGCAGGGCGCAGCAATGGACGCCTGGAAGTCTGGCTTCGCCGCCGCAAACCAGGGCGCAACCGTGCAGTACTCCCCGGACGGTTCCGGAGCAGGCCGCAAGGCCATCATCGACGGCTCGGCACAGTTCGCCGGCTCGGACGCCTACCTGAAGGACGAGGAGCTCGCGAGCTCCAAGGCCAAGTGCGGCCCCGAAGGCGCCATCAACATCCCGGTGTACACCTCCCCGATCGCCGTCGCCTTCAACGTCCCCGGCGTCATGGACCTGAAGCTCGACGCCGCTACGGTCGCCAAAATCTTCCGCGGCGAAATCGCCAACTGGAATGACCCCGCAATCGCGGCCCTGAACGCTGGCGATACCCTGCCGGACCTCAAGGTCACCCCCGTGAACCGCTCTGACGATTCCGGAACCACCACCAACTTCACCGACTACCTCGCAGCTGCTGCTCCCGAGGTCTGGACGGACAAGGCTGCAGGCATCTGGCCGGCAACCCTGAAGGGCGAGAACGCCAAGGGCACCTCCGGCGTCGTCAAGACCGTTACGGACACCCCGGGCGCCGTGACCTATGCCGATGACTCCGCTGTTTCCGGCAAGCTGGGCACCGCCTCCATCAAGGTCGGCGAGGAATTCGTCAAGATCTCCGCTGACGCCGCTTCCAAGGCTGTCGAAGCAGGCAAGCCCGTTGAAGGCCGCGCCACCAATGACGTCGCCATCAAGCTGGACCGCAAGACCACTGTCTCCGGCGCCTACCCTGTGGTGCTCGTTTCTTACCACGTCGTTTGCACCACCTACGAGACCAAGGCAGTCGCTGACCTGGTCAAGGCCTTCGAAAGCTACGTAGTTTCCGACGAAGGTCAGAAGACCGCCGCTGACGCTGCCAAGTCCGCACCGCTTTCCAAGTCGCTGCAGGACAAGGCCAAGGCCGCCATCGAAACCATCAAGGCCAAGGCCTAAGGTTTCCGACGGGTTTGACTGAACCCGGCTAAACACTGAAGTTCCCTGTCCCGCGCGGAGTGGCTGAAGCCGTTCGCGCGGGATTGGGAACTTAGCCATGTAAGACCAGTTCACTCCAGACTGAAGGATCGTGAAGTGACCACCAACTCCCTGACAACCTCCCAAGGCGCAGGACGCGCCGGGGACAAGGTTTTCTCCGGGGCCGCCATGGCCGCAGGGTGCCTGATTCTCGCGGTTCTCTTCGGAGTCGCCCTGTTCCTTGTGGTGCAGGCAATTCCTGCGCTCGTCGCGCCGCCTGCTGACATCCAGGGCGGCAACGGCTTCTTCGCCTACATCGGCCCGATCGTGGTGGGTACGCTCATCGCCGCCGTGATCGCGCTCGTCATCGCAACCCCCGTGGCAATCGGGGTAGCCCTGTTCATCTCGCACTACGCCCCGCGCCGGTTGGCTTCGGGGCTTGGCTACGTTGTGGACCTGCTGGCCGCCATCCCCTCCGTTGTCTACGGTGCCTGGGGCGCGGCATTCCTGGCCAAGGAAATCTCCCCCGCCTACGACTGGCTCGCCAACAACCTGGGCTGGATCCCGCTCTTCCAGGGACCGGCATCCGCCACAGGCAAGACCATTCTGACCGCGGGCATCGTCCTGTCCGTCATGGTCCTGCCCATCATCACCTCCCTGTCCCGCGAAATCTTCCTGCAGACCCCCAAGCTGCACGAGGAAGCAGCGCTCGCATTGGGAGCTACCCGCTGGGAAATGATCCGTATGGCCGTACTTCCCTTTGGTCGTCCGGGCATCGTGAGCGCCATCATGCTTGGCCTGGGCCGTGCCCTCGGCGAGACCATGGCGGTTGCACTGGTGCTGTCCTCTGGAGTCTTGACCGCGAGCCTTATCCAGTCCGGCAACCAGACCATCGCGGCCGAAATCGCGCTGAACTTCCCCGAAGCCAGCGGGCTCAAGGTCAATACGTTGATCGCCGCAGGCCTGGTGCTGTTCGTCATCACCCTTGGCGTGAACATGATTGCCCGCTGGATCATCACCAAGCACAAAGAATTCTCCGGAGCCAACTAAATGACCGCCACCGTAGTCCGCAAGCGCTCGGCGCTCACCAAGGGCCAACTGCCCAAGTTCGCTCCTTACATCGTCCTGGCCGTCGCCCTGATCGTGGGCGCAGCCATTCTGGCCCTTATCGGTTTCAATGCTTTCGGTTGGGGCCTGGTCTCCGCGATCCTGTTCACCATCGGCTTGGTCACCTGGAGCGGCGCCGTTGAAGGTGCCCGAAAGGCCAAGGACAAGCTGGCCACGTGCTTGATCGTCGGGGCCTTCCTGATTGCCCTCCTGCCGCTGATCTCCGTCATCTGGACCGTGCTGATCAACGGCATTCCCGGCCTGGTAACCCCCGGATTCCTTGGTACGTCCATGAACGGCGTCACCGGTGCCTTCGACAACAAGGCAGCGGAGGAAGGCGGCAAGGTTCTCGGCGGCATTTACCACGCGCTGTTGGGCACTCTCCAGATCACGCTCCTGGCCACAGTCATCTCTGTGCCAGTGGGTCTGCTCACCGCAATCTACTTGGTGGAATACGGCAACGACCGTCCCTTGGCCCGTGCCATCACGTTCTTCGTGGATGTCATGACCGGCATCCCCTCCATCGTGGCCGGCCTCTTCGCGGCAGCGTTCTTCTTCGCGGTTGTTGGCCCGGGCACCAAGACTGGTGCGGTAGCCGCCGTCGCGCTTTCCGTCCTGATGATTCCCGTAGTGGTCCGCTCCAGCGAGGAAATGCTCAAGATCGTCCCGAGCGAGCTCCGCGAAGCCTCCTACGCGCTCGGAGTGCGTAAATGGCGCACCATCACCAAAGTGGTCATCCCGACGGCGATCTCCGGCATCGCGTCCGGCGTCACCTTGGCGATCGCCCGGGTTATTGGCGAGACGGCTCCCATTCTGGTCACCGCAGGCTTCGCCACCACCATCAACAACAATGTGTTTGGCGGTTGGATGGCCTCGCTGCCCACGTTCATCTACACCCAGATCCTGAACCCGACGTCGCCGTCCAACCCCGGTCCCTCAGACCAGCGGGCATGGGGCGCCGCGTTGGTGCTGATCATCCTGGTGATGCTCCTGAACCTCGGAGCCCGCCTCATTGCCCGCCTGTTCGCTCCAAAAACAGGCCGGTAGGCTGCCGTAAAGGCGGCCCATCCAAAAACTTCCAGAAACCCCCAAGGAATAAGGAACCCCATGTCCAAGCGCATCGACGTCAAAGACTTGAATGTCTACTACGGCAGCTTCCTGGCTGTCGAGGACGTCAACATCAACATTGAAGCCAAGTCCGTCACGGCCTTCATTGGCCCGTCCGGCTGTGGCAAGTCCACCTTCCTCCGCACGCTGAACCGCATGCACGAGGTCCTTCCCGGCGCACGCGTTGAGGGCGAGGTCCTGCTGGATGGAGACAACCTGTACGACCCCGGCGTTGACCCCGTTACCGTTCGAACGCAGGTTGGCATGGTCTTCCAGCGCCCCAACCCGTTCCCCACGATGTCAATCCGGGACAACGTACTGGCTGGCGTGAAGCTGAACAACAAGAAGATCTCCAAGGGTGAAGCCGATGCCCTCGTGGAAAAGTCCTTGGTTGGTGCCAACCTCTGGAACGAGGTCAAGGACCGCCTGGACAAGCCCGGTTCCGGCCTTTCCGGCGGCCAGCAGCAGCGCCTCTGCATCGCACGCGCAATTGCGGTTGAACCCCAGGTGATCCTCATGGACGAGCCCTGCTCGGCCTTGGACCCCATCTCCACGCTGGCCGTCGAGGACCTCATCAATGAGCTCAAGGACCAGTACACCGTGGTGATCGTGACCCACAACATGCAGCAGGCCGCCCGTGTGTCGGACAAGACCGCGTTCTTCAACATCGCCGGCACCGGCAAGCCGGGCAAGCTCATCGAGTTCGCCGATACCACCAGCATCTTCAATAACCCGTCCCAGAAGGCCACGGAAGACTACGTCTCCGGCCGCTTCGGATAAGGGGTCTTGGAGGCTCCGGCTTTCTTGGGGGAGCCGGTCATGAACGACGGCGGCCGTCGCCTTGGGGGTACGGCCGCCGTCGCTTTTTTGTACCCAAGTAGGTCGCTGGGATTGAGCCCGCCCCGGGAAGGTGAGCCCCGGCGTCGGGCGTTAAGTTTTGGCCAGGGGCGAGAACGCCAACTCAAGGACGAAAGCCATGGCGGCCGTGACGAGCGGCGTGGCAACCCAGAACAGGAGAATCCTGCGCACAAGACGCCTGTTCGTGGTGGCGAAGCGTTGGTGGGTGCCCGCACCCAGCACGGACGCGGTCAGCGTGTGCGTTGTGGACAGCGGCAGCTGCAGGCCGATGGCGCCAATGAAGAGCATCACGGACGTCACCGTTTGCGCCACGAACCCTCGAAGAGGGTCCACGCGGATCAACTTGTGGCCCAAAGTGTGTGAGATCCTCCAGCCACCAAACATGGTGCCCGCTGTCAGCATGATCGCCGTCAGAAGGAGGATCCAGAGCGGCAACTCGCCCCCACTGGACAATCCCGCCGCCACCAGCGCCAGCAGGAGAACGGCCGCGGTGCGCTGCCCATCCTGGAGTCCATGGCCAAACGCCACAGCAGCAGCAGAGACAGCTTGCGCCCGGCGGAAACGCCTGTTGATGACATTCGGCTGGGTATAGCGTGCCGCCCATGTCACCGGCCATACGAGGAGATACGCCGCCACGAAAGCGATCAAAGGGGACAGAACCAAAGGCAAAGCGACTTGGGTCAGAAGGACGTTGTCCACGCCGTTGATGGAGTTCCCGCCCACCAGCCCGCTCGCAGCCCCCGCGCCTATCAGCCCGCCCACAAGTGAGTGGGTGGAAGACAAAGGGATGCCCCGCCACCACGCGTACACGCCCCAGATGATGGAGGCGGCGAGGGCAGACGTCAGCATCGAGAGCCCGCCAATGCCGTTGGGCAGGGAGATCCAGGACTGGGTAAATGCGAGCACGAAGCTGCCACTGAGCATAGCGCCGATGAAGTTGAAAACAGCTGCCAGAATTACTGCCACGGATGGCGTGAGGGCTCGTGTCCTCGTGGATAGCGCTACGGCATTCGAGACGTCACGGAAGCCGTTGAGGAACGCGAACCCTGAAGCCAAACCCACCACGAGGATCAGGAATGCAACGATCACGTCATGATTCCTTGACGATGATGCTGCCTACCTGCGTGGCGATCTTCCGCATATCCTTGGTGACTTCCACCAATTGGTTGGCGATGTCCCTGTGCCGCGCATACTGCGTGGATTTCATGTCTTTCAGCATCTCGGCCACCCATGTGCGGTGGGTTCGCTCGGCACGTTTCGCCAGCCTGAGGATTTCAATCCAGTAGTCCTCAAGTTCGTCAAGGTCCTCGAGTTTCCGCATGGCGTCAACTGTCAGCTCGGCTTGGCGGCTGATGATCTCCAGTTGGTCGGCCGCGCGCTTGGGCAGCCGCTCCAGTTTGTAGAGGGCAACCAACTCGCCTGCGGCGTCGAGCTTCTCCATGGCCTCGTTGAGGTGGCGGGACAGGGCGTACATGTCCTCGCGGGGGAGCGGGTTCACGAAGCTGGTGCGCATGTGCGTCAGGAGCGCAAAGTGCAGGTCCAGGGATTTCGACTCGTGTTCGTGAAGTTCCTCAGTCAGGCGTTCGTGCTGACTGGCCTGCGCACCAAGGATCTCGGACAGCGTTCCGGTGGCGGCCACAATGACGCCGGCCATCTGCGCGAGCAGTACGAGCCCGGCAGGTTCCTGGGGGAAAAGGCGCAGCTTCATTTCGCTTCCGGGCTGGGGACGGATGGGCTGCGGGTAGCTTGACTTGACGCTTCCCGCTTCGGCCCCAACTTTACCGGTACGACGACGGCCACCGCTAAGTCTGAGGGGTGTGGTCGCGGCTACATTCAGGGGTGGCTAGTCCGGATCTCGGTCCGGGCATAAAAATGGTGCCGAACCGGATACGCCTCTCGGCGGTAGGCCGCTCGAAGCGGCTATAAGTTGAAGCCCGGGGGTTTCGCGGTTCGGCACCAGTTTTAGTGTTCTACGTCGGTGGGGCTAAGTCAACATTGACAGGCCGGACAGGACGTGGGTAGATTCCGGGCTTTTGGGAGCTAATCCAGCTCTCCCAGGCGCCATGCGTTGGCAGCGTGTTCGAGGTCCTCGGCCGTCTTTACCAGCTGGTGTGAATTGCGTGTGAGCTTGCTGGCATGGCTTTCATTGCTGTGCTCCGCCCCGTCTGCCAGGGTCGCCTGGCCCAGCGCCACAACCCGGCAGAATGCAGCAGAACGTTCCAGCGCGACGTCGAAATCGCCATCGAACGCGCCGGACAAAATGGCGTCCGCCATGGTCTTCATTTCATCTGCTCCGGGAGGCTCTGCAGCCCCAGCAACCACGTTCGATACCTGGGCGGTGTCGCGGCCTGCCCTGAAGTACACGGAGATGCGCTCGGGATTCTGGATCGTGGCGGCGCGGAGGGCGTAGAGCCTCCACAGTGCGCCAGGAAGGGATCGGGCGGGGCTCTCGGCCCACATCTCGGCGATGGCTTCGAGGCCCTGCTCGTCGGCCAGCTTTACCAGGCGACGCGTGACCTTGGGGTCGTCGCTGTCGCGGCCACGTTTTACGAGCGCCTGCGCCGCCAGATGGGCAGCCTCGGAGACGCGGGCGGGATCGGCCCCACCGGCGAACGGTTCGAAATCGATGGGCGCGAAGGGCTTGGGCTTGTGGTGCCTGTTCGCTCCGCCGTACGCACGTGGTCCTGGCTGTTCGCTCATGAGTTCACCGTACTCCTGTGCCCTGATGGGGTCGAGTAACGGTTTCTTGGGGTGTTCGCGTGCTGGGCGCGTGCCTTCCCCACCTACTTTGCCGCCGCGAGTGGGCCGACACGCCGCTGCCGCCGCGCGCCGTCGTCGGCTGTTCGGCCAAAAGAGGTGACGACGCCGCGTGGCCGGGCGGGTTCCTCGACAGCCTTGACGTTGAGGTACAGTATTCATGGCTGTTTGAACAGCTGGAGGGGCCTTTAGCTCAGTTGGTAGAGCATCGGACTTTTAATCCGTGGGTCGTGGGTTCGATCCCCACAGGGCCCACCCTTTCTGCAGGCCGGAGACGTTGAGTCTCCGGCCTGTTTTTGTTTCCCGTGGTGGCTCGCGCTGCCCGGACCCCTGCCAACGGACAAATCACCGCCGCGCGCAGGGGTGAATTGTCCTTTGAGCGGTGTTCCCCGGAAAAACTTCTTGACTCGCACACCCCGCTCCCACCAACATAGTTTCTATAACGTTGTAAATTGACGCATCCACAAAGCAAACAGACAAGGACGCCCCTTGGGAACTCAAGAGACCCCCACCGCCAAAATCACCATCGATCCCGCATTTGTCGTCGGTCCAGTCAGGCGGAAGACGTTCGGCGCCTTCGTCGAGCACCTGGGCCGATGCGTCTACACGGGCATCTTCGAACCCGAACACCCCAACGCCGACGAGGACGGGTTCCGCACCGACGTCCTGGAACTCACCAAGGAGTTGGGCGTCTCCACGGTCCGCTATCCCGGCGGTAACTTCGTCTCCGGCTACCGCTGGGAGGACGGAGTTGGCCCACTGGATCAGCGTCCAACGAGGCTTGACCTTGCCTGGCACTCGAGCGACCCAAACCTGGTGGGCGTGGACGAGTTTGCGAAGTGGTCCGAGAAGGCAGGCGTTGAGCCCATGATGGCGGTCAACCTGGGCACCCGTGGGACGCAGGAAGCACTGGACATCCTGGAATACTGCAACATCAAAGGCGGCACCGCGCTATCCGAACAGCGCAAGGCGAATGGTGCCGTCGAGCCCCACAACATCACTATGTGGTGCCTGGGGAATGAGATGGACGGCCCCTGGCAGATCGGCCACAAGACGGCTGGCGAGTATGCGCGCCTCGCGGCCGAAACTGCCAGGGCAATGCGCATGGTCAACCCGGACCTGGAGTTGGTGGCCTGCGGAAGCTCGAGCCCCAATATGTCCACATTCGGGGAGTGGGAGCGCGTTGTCCTCAACGAGACCTACGAGCTGGTGGACCTGATCTCCGCGCACCAGTACTTCGAGGACTTCGGGGACCTTCAGCAGCACCTGTCTGCCGGGCACCGGATGGAGGCCTTCATACGGGACCTCGTTTCACACATCGATCATGTGAAGTCTGCGACCAAATCGGAAAAGCAGATCAACATTTCCTTCGATGAATGGAATGTGTGGCACGGTTCCCGCGTCGAGTCCAAGGCTCCCACGGGCGACGACTGGCCTGTTGCGCCGGTTCTGCTCGAGGATCGCTACACGGTGGCGGACGCCGTGGTGGTGGGTGACCTGCTCATCACGCTGCTTCGCAACACGGACCGTGTCCACTCGGCCAGCCTCGCGCAGCTGGTCAACGTCATTGCACCGATCATGACGGAGCCGGGTGGCCGCTCCTGGAAGCAGACCACGTTCCACCCGTTCGCGCTCACGTCCCAGCATGCCTCGGGTACTGTGCTGAACCTTGCCGTCGAGTCGCCGAAGCTGGACAGCGAAAAGACGGCCGGCTTCAGCTCGCTGTCAGCCGTGGCTACCTACGACGCCGAAGCCAAGGAGGTTGTGGTTTTCGCCGTGAACCGTTCGGCGACGGACGCACTCACGCTCGACGCCGCCGTCGGGGGTTTGGGGGCCGCCAGCGTCATCGAGGCCGTCACTTACACGAACAAGGATCCGTACTGGAAGGCGACAGCGGATGATTCGACGTCCGTCCTGCCTTCAGAGAACGTCAGTGTAACGCTCGACGGCGGCCGGCTCACCGCCGCGCTTCCGGCCGTGAGCTGGAGCATGATCCGGTTGTCGCTGGAATCCTAGGCGATTGCCTGCGAGCCGTCCTGGAAGATCGGATACAACGAAATCGGTGTGACCGTCGCTTCTGACGGAGCGCCCTGGGCCGGCTCCGGCGCCTGCGTTACGGGCGTCGGAGCCGGTTGCTCGGCAGCGACGATTTCCATGGATTCCATGTCCAGAAGTCGTCGGCTCCCGGTTTCTGCATCCTGGAGCCAGAACAGATCGGTACCTGCGACTGTCTTGAGCACCGTGCCCCGGTGGTAAAGGCGGCCGTTGTGCCACGCCTCTATGTATTCGCCCGGGCTGAGAGCGTGTGGCTCCTCCTTACTGCTCGGCAAGGTGCCAAAGGCCTGAGCCAAGCTTGCCTGCGTCTTCAACGCCTGGAAAAGATCCCTGTTTGCAGTGCTCATGTTTGCTCCCCCTCAGCCAGTTTGCTGTCGTTTTGGGCCGATCGGCCTCGTAACTACAGCCTTCCGCATTCATGTTGCCGGGGCGTTGCAGATGGATGAGCGCTGTGTGACGGCTAGGAGGGGTCCGCTTCGTCGCCTGGGATATCGGGTCCTGAACCAAGCCCAGAACCAGGCTCGGCGTCGGCGGAACCCCGCTCGGCGTCACCAGAACCAGGTTCGGAACCGTTCGAATCCGAGGAGGGAAGCTCGTCAGCATATGGTGCGTGGGGACCGGCTTGGCTGTTCAGGAGCTCGTTCGCTGCCATGGCAAGGAGATCCCTTTCCAGTTCCGGAACGGACAGCATTCCCTGCAAGTACGCTTCCACTTCATACTCACCCACGGACCCGCCGATGCTGAAGTACTGCAGCCACAGAGTGCCCGTGTTGATCCGCGCCGCGGAGAGGGCTTCCAGGAGCCTTCGGCGTTGCTCGGGTTCTTTACGTTCGAAGCCCATATCCCGCGGCCTTAGTTGTGGTCTGCCGGGATCCCGGCTACAAGCTCGGCGCTGACTTCCTGCAAGGTCCTGCTCTTGTCGCGGGCGTCCCCTATCAATTGCTGCAGGGCCCGTGCGTGAGTGATCTTGTGGCGTTCCATCAATATCCCGCAAGCCCGGTTGACCAGATCGCGGCTGTGCAGCGCGGCTTGCAGGCCCTCACTGATGCGTTTGGGTGTCTCGGTGCTCTGAATGTGGGAAAGAAGAGTGGCAGCCGGGGAAGCGAAGAGTTCCATCAGCGTGGTTGTGCCTCCGTCATAGACAAAGGGCTGGGAAGCATAGACCTTCATTGCGCCAATGCTGTGCCCATTCGCGATCAAGGGTGCGCTGACCACCGATTTGATGGGCAGGGAGTCGACGGCTGTCCGCCATTCCGGCCACCTCGGGTCTGTGCTCAGGTCTTCGATCAGCACAAGTTCTTCCGAAGCCCACGCCGTCAGGCAGGGCCCTTGGCCCAGCTCATATTGCAGGAAGTCTGCCTGCTCCACGATGCTGTCCGTGAAACCGGTGCTGGTCCTCCGTGCCTGCGAATCGAGGATGGAGACCCCTGCACCAAGGGTGCCGGGTACGGATTCCTTGATGGCCTGGGAGAGGCTTTGAACGGCTTGGTCAACCTTTTCTTCGGTCAAAAGGAGGCCCAAAATCCGGCCGATGGCGCCCGAGAGTTCGTCCAGAGGAAGCTGCTTCTTGGTCATGATCTTCTTCCCGGCCGTTCAGGTCGGCTGGCCGACTGAAACAATCTTTGAAATCGCTGGACTCCCGTGTTCTCAATCCAGCCTAATGGGTTTTGGACGAGAAAAACCGCATCTAGACAGGTTGCTTGCTATTCCTCAAAAGCTGCGGAGATCTTTCGGTCGCCAGCAACGTGGGCGATGATCCCCTGCGCCACTACGCGGAGCTTGATGTTGCGGTGGCTGGACGCGCTGACGAGGATTTGGAAGGCCGCGTCCCTGCTGCAGCGGTTCTGCGCCATGATGATTCCGACGGTGGTGTCGATCGTCGTGCGGGATTCCAGAGCCGCGGTGAGGTTCTCGCGGGCGTCCCGCAGCTGGGCTATCTTCAACGCCAGATGGAGGGCTTTGGCGCCAGTGGCCGTCACTCGCTCGGCCGACAAAATGTCCTCGTGGGAAAAACCGTGAGTGCGCGTGGAGTAGAGATTCACTACAGCCTCCGCGGTGCTGTTCAATTCCATGGGAAAGGCCAGGATGGAACCCACATTGGTGGCCGCAGCAGCCTGCATGTACTCGGGCCAGCGATCTTCGTCGTGGACGTCCGGGACATGGGTGATGGTGCGTGTGCGAAGGGCCGAAAGGCAAGGGCCATCGCCGAAGCTGTTCTGGATGTCGTCCAGCTTCCGGGCAAGGGTATCGCTATCGGCCACGGCCACCGGCTTCTTCTGCCGGATGACGGTGACTCCGCAGGCAATCGTGTTTCCATTCCTCGTCAGCTTCTTCGCGATCAGTGAGGCGAGGTCCTGAAGGAATTCACGGATATCGGCATTCTCCACCAAGAGGTCCTGCAGATGTTCAACGAAGTCCGTCAGGTCCACGTGATCTTCAACGGGGCCGGCGAAAGGAAGAGGGCTGTTGATGTACCGTGATGGCTGGGTTTCAGTCATTGTCTTTCCTTACTATTCCTCGGCCTTGCTGCCCTCCCGGTTCCGTCCAACCGTCTGAGGTGAGTTCCCTGAATGCAGTATCCACGAGTTCCATCTGCCTGGGGCAAGAACCAGAAGCCCATTCAGGTAGGCGTCCAGCACCAACTCATCGGCGTCCCCTCCAATCCCGAAATAGTAGGTCCAAAGACTGTTCAGGCTTACGTTTCCGGTTCGGAATCTGTCGGTGGCTTGCTTGCGCTGGTCAAGTTTTCCATGGCGTTCCGGTGTCCCCCAAGGTTCGGCATTCATAGAGCCTACCTACCCTCCTTATCTTCGTGGACTGCCCGCTTCAGAATGTCTTCTGCAATTTCATGGAGCCGCTTATCACTGTTGCGGGACGCCAATTGTATGAGCCTGATGGCGGAATCCCGGCTGCAACGGTTCTGCACCATGATCAGGGAAATAGCCGCATCAACTATCGCCCGCGACTCCAAGGCGGAACGCAAGTGCACAGGGTATGGATCCGGGGTGTGCAGGCGCAGTGCCAGCCGCAGAATCCTCGATAAGGATTCTGCGTGCTTCTCTATGGATGCCACGGTCTCTGGATCGAAGGTACCTGCTTGGGTGGAATAGCAGTTCAGCGCTGCCCGGGAGTCGTCGTCTGTTGTGATCGGTACCGCCAGCATGGTGGTGATACCTTCCTGCGAAACAGCGTCAGCGTAATGGTGCCAGCGGACGTCGGCCTGAAGGTCCTGAACCAAAACGGTATGCTGCTGGCGCAGTGCGGTAAGGCATGGACCGTCGTCGAACTCGTACTGCTTTTCATCCAGGCGTTTGGCTGCCTCCGTGCTGCTCGCCACCGTGGACGGGCCTCCGTCCCGCTCGACGGTAATGGCACAGAGCATGGGGACATCCCCGCCTAACAAGGAAGCCGAGATGGTGGTCAAACCCAGAAGGAATTCCGTAAAGCCGGGACTCTCCAATAGCAGGTCCTGCAACTGTTCCGCTGAGGGTACTGCATCGTTCTGGGCCATTCGGCCTCATTCCAGGCAATGCCAGAGCGATTGACTCCGGCTGGCGGCAGTGCGCTCGAGTTCGCGCACAGCCCGGATAGTTAACTCCGGACCTTTTTGCCACACCCGAAATCTTCTACTACCGACACTACGCCTGCGCCATGCCGCGCAACAGTGGCAGTGCCTTTACGTGGTGGAATGGGCTCAGAACCTACATCAGATGAAGGACTCCCATGCCTAGCGCAGTTACCCTCATTCGCTCGCACCAGCTCAGTTCTGCCGCCCAGTATGCATATGCGGCATCTGTACCAGCCAATACGCGATTGATCTTCCTGGCGGGATCCTGTCCCCTCAACGAGGACGGTTCCACGGCCGGAATTGGTGATTACAGGGTTCAAGCCGAAAAGGCGATCGAGAATATGCGCTTGGCGTTGGAAGCTGCTGGTGCAGAGATAGAGGACGTGGTCTCCACCCGCGTCCTTGTTGCTTCGTCACAGCAAGCGGACCTTGTCACCGCCTGGGAAGTGGTTCGCGAAGCATTCGGGAACCACGATGTGCCCAGCACCCTGATGGGTGTCACCGTGCTCGGTTATGACAATCAACTAGTGGAGGTCGAGGCGATCGCGGCCGTCCCAGAATGACACCTGCTGGCAGCTGATCTGCAACGATGTACCCAGCAATCCCGGCGAACGGATCCGGGGCAGAGGGATTGAAGGAGCACATTGATGGCCGTCACCATGAACGACGTCGCGCGGGCCGCCGGGGTCTCCTTGAAGACGGTTTCCAACGTCATCAACAACTACGAGTTCATCCGGCCCGCAACCAAGCAGCGCGTCCTGGATGCGATCGAAGAACTCGGATACGAAACCAACCTGACCGCGCGCAGCCTCCGTTCCGGCAAGACCAGCATGCTTGGACTGGTGCTGAGCGACCTCTCCGTTCCGTACTATGCCGAGCTCGCCTCGGACATCATGAAGGCGGCGTGGGCCCGCGGCTACCGGGTCCTTGTTGAGCAGTCCGGCAACGAAGCCGACCACGAAAAATCTGCGCTTCAAGGCCAGTTCCGCAGCCTCACGGACGGACTCCTCTTCATCCCGCTGGCAATGGATGCCGAGCAAATCATCCAGGCCGCCGGCAAGAAACCGCTGGTCCTCCTGGGCGAATTCGTGCAGGACCCGCGACTGGACATGGTCCTCATCCAAAACCACGAAGCAGCGGCAGCCGTCACGGCGCACCTGCTGGCGGGAGGCCGCCGTCGTATAGCCGTTTTGGGCGCGCACGACGGCGACACAACCGGCAGTAACGGCCTGCGCCTTAACGGCTACAAAGCTGCGCTCGCTGCCGCCGGTGTGGAGTATGACCCGGCGCTCGTGATCGAATGTGAGTGGCGGCGGGACGCCGGTGCCGACACGATCGCCCGGCTGCTGGACAGCGGGGTTGGGTTCGACGCCGTGTTCGGTTTGAATGACGCCGTTGCCTTGGGGGCGCTGCACGAACTTCTGGTCCGAGGCAAACGGGTCCCGGATGAAATAGCGGTAGCCGGCTTCGATGACATTGACGAAGCCAGGTTCGCGTCGCCGTCGTTGACCACGGTGGAGCCTGGCCGTACGGAAATTGCGGAGCGCGCCGTCGAACTCCTCATCAACAGGATCGAAGGCAAGGGTTCCGCGGACAAGGTGGAGCAGCCGGAAGCGGCGTTCTCGCTGCGCGTCAGGCAGTCCGCGCCGTAGGACGTTACTGTTCTAAGAATGAACCACGCAGTCCCGGACGGAATTCTCACGCCAGCCATCATGATCGACGTCGATGTCCTCGACCGAAATATCCAACGCATGGCTTCAAGCATGCTCAGCCGGGGACTGAGGCTCCGCCCGCACGTGAAGACACACAAGACCCTGGAGATCGCCGCCAAGCAGCTCGCCGCCGGAGCAGTTGGGCTCACGGTGGCGACGATCGGGGAAGCCGAGGTCTTCGCGGCCGGGGGCGCCACGGATATTTTCATCGCCTACCCGCTGTGGGTAGAGGCGCATCATGCGGAGCGGCTGCGGAAGCTTGCCAGGACGTGCAGCATCGCCGTGGGCACTGATTCAGCCGAAAGCGCGACGGCGATGGGCCGCCAGTTGGGCGCCGACGCCAGAAGTATTGATGTCCTGATCGAAGTGGACAGCGGGCATCATCGCAGCGGAGTCCTGCCGGGAGAAGTGGTGGATGTTGCGCGCGCGGCCGCAGCAAGCGGCCTGAACATTGCGGGCGTCTTCACATTCCCCGGACACAGTTACAAGCCCGGAATGCCAAGGGACGCAGCGGGTAACGAGAACGAGGCCCTTGGCCGTGCTTCCGCCGCACTGGAGCACGCGGGCTTTGAGGTCCGCACCATCAGCGGCGGCTCCACTCCGACCGCACTGCTCGACGCCGAAACGCTGGCCACCGAGCTGCGCCCCGGCGTCTATGTTTTCGGTGATGCCCAACAGCTTGAACTCGAACGGTGCACGTGGAACGACATTGCCCTGACGGTTGCTGCCACGGTGGTCAGCCGGCACGAGTCCGACCGCGGGAATGTCCGGCGGGTGGTGGTGGACGCGGGCAGCAAGATTCTGGGCAGTGACCGCCCCGACTGGGCCACCGGATATGGGCGCCTGCCCGAATACCGGGAGGCCCGGATCACGGCGCTCTCCGAACACCACGCCACCGTCGTTTGGCCGGACTCTGAGGAACTGCCGGCCCTGGGGACGCGGCTCAGGTTGATCCCGAACCACGTTTGCCTGGCCATGAACCTCGTGGACGAGGTCACTGTGGTTCGTGAGGGGGCAGTGGTGGACACGTGGAAGGTTGCCGCCCGCGGCCGGAACAACTAGTGCTTCATCGGGCTTAAGTACTGTGACGGCGGGTAGAAACTCACCCGCCGCCACAGCAACTGCCGTTCCCTTAGCTGATGGGAGTAGGCGGTTGTTCGCCCTTGAGCACGGCGAGCGTGTTGTCCGCTGCGAGTACTGCCATGGCCGTGCGTGTTTCCACCGTGGCGGAGCCGAGGTGCGGCACGAGCGTCACGTTTTCCAGGTCCAGCAACCACGGATGCACCTTGGGCTCCTGTTCGAAGACATCCAGGCCTGCGCCCGCAATCTGTCCTTCGCGAAGGGCCAAGGCGAGTGCGGCTTCGTCGATGATGGGTCCGCGTGCGGTGTTGACGAGGTAGGCGGACTTCTTCATCGTTGCGAGTTGCTCAGCGCCGATCAGGTGATGCGTTGCCGGCCCGTACGGGCAGTGCAGCGAGACGACGTCGGAAGTGGTCAGCAGTTCATCAAGTTCCACCCGCCGTGCACCGAGTTCCGCAGCGATCACCGGGTCGATTTCGCTCCGGGACTGGTAGACGATTTCCATTCCGAAGGCCTTGGCCCGGCGTGCTGTGGCTTGGCCGATGCCGCCCATTCCGACGACACCCAGGGTCTTGCCCTGCAGGCTGCTGCCGAGCAGGAAGAACATTCCCCACTTCCAAGCCTGGCCGGACCGGATGAGCCGTTCGCCTTCGCCGAGCCGGCGCGTGGCCATAAGGATCAGGCCGAACGCGATGTCGGCTGTGGCCTCAGTGAGCACCCCCGGGGTGTTGGTGGCGATGATCCCGCGTTCGGTGCAGGCGGGGACGTCGATGTTGTCATAGCCAACGGCGACGTTCGCGACCACTTTGAGCTGCGGGCCCGCGGCGTCGAGCAGTTCGGCGTCAATGCGTTCGGTCAGCAGGCTCACTATGGCATCGGCTCCTGCAACCCGCCGCAGGAGTTCCTGGCGGCTGATGGAGTCCGATCCCTCCCAAGCATCAACCTCGTGTTCGGCGCGGAGTTTCTGGAGTGCGGGTTCCGGCACGCGTCCGGTGACGACTACGCGGCTCATGCCGTCTCGATCCATTCACGCAGGCGGCCCAGGCCATCGCGGATGTCCGGCACTTCGATGCCCGAGTACGCGAGCCGGATGTACTGCCGCTCCTCGCCGGGCAGACGCCGGCCGAAGTGCTCACGCGTGCAGAACGAGACGCCAGTCTTATAGAGGGCGTCGGAAGCGAAGTCACCCACTGCTGTGTAACCCAGCCTCTGCATGGCTTCGGTGACGTCGGGAAACAGGTAGAACGTGGACTGCGGAACTGCCACGCTCATTCCCGGGATGGCATTGACGATCCCGCAGGCGGTATCCCGGCGTTCCTTCAGGATGTCCAGCATCTGCTGTACCGGTTCCTGGGGGCCGCGGAGGGCTTCGATGCCGGCCCACTGCACGTAGTGAGTGGTGCACGATTCATCGTTGGTGTTCAGGGTGCTGAGCACTTTTGCGATTTCGAGCGGGGCGACGGCACACCCGAGCCGCGATCCGGTCATAGCGAACTTCTTGCTGAACGTGTACAGGATGACGGTGCGCTCTGCCATGCCGGGAAGTGACGCGATCGAGCTCGAGACCCCTTCGTAGCGCGTCTCGAAATAGGCCTCATCGGAAAGCACCCAGAGGTCGTGCTCCTGCGCGATCTGTGCGATGGCCTCGCGTTCGGACGCCGTCGATTCGGCAGAGATGGGGTTCTGCAGATCGTTGTAGATGATCGCGGCCGTGTTCGGGGTGATGGATGCCCGGACCTGGTCGAGGTCGATCGCGAATCCGTCACGTGTAGGCACATAGCGGTAGGGCACAGCGGTGCCGCCCAGATATTCGATCTGGGATTCGTAAATCGGGAACCCGGGGTTGGGGTAGAGCACCTCCTGGCCGGGGTTCATCACCGCTTGCAGGAACTTGGTGATGACGGGCTTGCCGCCGGTCATCACCACCACGTTGTCGGGGGAGAATTCCATCCCGCGCCGTGCGCCGAGGTCTTCGGCGAGGGCTTCCCGGAGCTGGGGGATGCCGGGGCCGGGGCAGTAGCCCGTGTATCCATCGGTGATTGCCTTGTTCATCGCTTCAACGATGTGAGGGGCCGTTGGGATATTGATGTCGCCAAGGTGGAAGGGATACACCAGGTTCCCTTTGGCCTTCCAAGCGGCAGCGGCCTGCGCCACGCTGAACGCAGTTTCGGTGCCCAGGCGTTCAAGCCGGTGTGCGAGTTTCTGCATGTGCTGTTTAACTCCTCATCGAGCTGATCACGGGTTTTCACGTGAAGTACTCAACTAGTATATTAGTGATGTATTAGACTGTCTATGGATAGGCGGTCATTAAAACAGCGCCCGCAGCGTCTCCCCACAGACCCGTTGATCTGCCACACTCAACCCCATGCAGTCGTTGTTCGACGGACTCCTTAACGCCAGTCCACTGGTGGTGATGTGCATCGTGTTCGCGTTGGTCTTCGCCGAGGATGCCTTGTTTATCGGCTTCGTAATCCCCGGCGAAACAGCTGCCGTGGTAGGGGGAGTCTTCGCCAGCCGTGGTGATCTTCCCTTGTGGGGCATGATCCTGGTTGTCATCTCCGCAGCCATCCTCGGTGACACAGTCGGCTACGAGATCGGCAAGCACTTGGGTCCACGGGTCATGGCCCTGAAAATCCTGGACAAGAGAAGGGCTCAGTTGCAGAAAGCCGAAGATTTCCTTGCCCGCCGTGGCGGCCTCGCCGTGTTCCTCGGCCGCTTCACAGCCTTTTTCCGCGCAGTCATGCCCGCGCTCGCAGGGCTCAGCCGAATGCCATACCGCCGCTTCGCCATCTGGAACTTCACAGGCGGCATCTTTTGGGGCGGCCTGTTCGTGACCTTGGGATTCATCGCCGGGAACTCGTACGAAGAACTGGCCCGCACAGTGGGGCGCGGTGCCGCTTTGGTGGTGGCCGCCGTCGTGGTTGTCATCCTGGTCGTATGGCAGATCCGAAAGCATCGAGCGGCGGCCAAACCCACAGCCGACTGAGACCCTCTGGAAACGTGGCTGAAACTTCCAGTCCTTACGCTGATCACAAACTGTCCGTACGTGTGCACCCAAGTAGCTGCTTTGAGGAGAATCGATGCATCTTTTGCCCCGTGAGCAGGAAAAACTCATGATCGTGGTGGCTGCCGATCTAGCCAGGCGAAGGCAGGCGCGCGGATTAAAGCTGAACTATCCGGAAGCCATCGCAATCATCAGCTACGAGCTCATCGAGGGCGCCCGGGACGGCAAATCCGTTGCGGAGCTCATGAGCTACGGAACCACATTGCTGCGCCGCGAAGACGTGATGGAAGGCGTGCCGGAGATGATCCACGACGTCCAAATTGAGGCCACGTTCCCCGATGGCACCAAGCTCGTCACTGTCCACGACCCCATTCGATAGGAGCCCCCATGATCCCCGGTGAATACAGGCTCCGCCCCGAGCCCATCGCCTGCAACAGCGGCCGTGAGGCGATCGCCGTCGAGGTTGTCAATCGAGGTGACCGGCCAGTCCAGATTGGCTCGCACTACCACTTTGCGGAAGCCAACCGTGCCCTGGAGTTTGACCGTGAAGCGGCTTATGGCCGGCGTCTGGACATCCCCGCCGGTACCGCAGCCCGCTTTGAACCCGGGGACAAGAAGACCGTCCACCTGGTGGAGTTGGCAGGTTCCCGCGAGGTATTCGGCTTGAGTAACGCTGTCAATGGAAAGCTCGACGGCGGTGCGCGCCTTGGCGGGACCGCTCGCGCAGCGGTGGCTATGACAGGCGTGGCTCTGGAAGGAGATGCCAAATGAGCTTCGAGCTTCCCCGCCGGCAATACGCCGAGCTGTACGGCCCGACGACAGGTGACGCCATCCGCTTGGCAGACACCGAGCTCTTCCTCGAAATTGAAAACGACTACACCGTCTACGGCGAAGAAGTGGTGTTCGGGGGCGGCAAGGTCATCCGCGATGGGATGGGCCAAAACGGCCAGGCGACGCGCTCGGAGGATATCCCTGACACGGTCATCACCAACGTCATCGTCTTGGACTACTCGGGAATCTACAAGGCCGATGTGGCCCTCAAGGACGGCCACATTTTCAAGATCGGCAAAGCCGGCAACCCGCAGATCATGGACGGGGTGGACATCGTGATCGGTGCCAGCACGGAGATCATCGCCGGCGAACGGAAGATCCTCACAGCCGGTGGCATCGACACCCATATCCACTTCATTTCCCCCGAACAAGTTCCCACTGCACTCTGCAGCGGCGTCACCACGATGGTGGGCGGCGGCACAGGACCGGCGGAAGGAACCAAAGCCACCACCATCACGCCCGGGTCCTGGCATATCTCGCGGATGCTCCAGGCCGCGGAAGGCCTCCCCATCAATATCGGCCTGTTCGGCAAGGGCCACGCGTCGGCCGTCGAGCCCCTCGCAGAGCAGATCCGCGCGGGTGCCGTCGGGCTCAAAGTCCATGAGGACTGGGGCTCCACCACGTCCTCCATCGACATGTCCCTGCGCGTGGCCGACGAATACGACGTCCAAGTGGCGATTCACACGGACACCCTCAACGAGTGCGGTTTCGTGGAAGACACCATCAACGCGATCGACGGCCGGGTGATTCACACCTTCCACACGGAAGGCGCAGGTGGCGGTCACGCCCCGGACATCATCAAGATTGCCGGGCTGCCCAATGTACTGCCCGCGTCCACCAACCCCACATTGCCGTACACCAAGAACACCATTGAAGAGCACCTGGACATGCTCATGGTCTGCCACCACCTCAACCCGGACATCCCCGAAGACGTGGCTTTCGCAGACTCCCGCATCCGTGCCGAAACCATCGCAGCCGAGGATGTCCTGCACGATCTGGGCGTCTTCGCCATCACGTCCTCGGACTCGCAGGCAATGGGCCGCGTAGGCGAGGTCATCATCCGGACCTGGCAGGTGGCGGATGCCATGAAACGGCAACGCGGGGTTCTACAGGATCCTTCCGGTGCTGTGCACGGTTCTGCCGGATCGGACAACTTCCGGCTCAAACGCTACATAGCCAAATACACGATCAATCCCGCCATTGCACAGGGCATGGCCGACGTCATCGGCTCCGTGGAAGAAGGGAAATTCGCGGACCTGGTGCTGTGGGACCCCGCGTTCTTCGGAGTTAAGCCCGAGCTCGTCATCAAAGGCGGACAAATCGCCTACGCACTCATGGGCGACTCCAACGCCTCCATTCCCACACCGCAGCCTCGCACCATGCGGCCCATGTTCGCCACCTATGGGCGAGCACTCCAACAGACGTCCATCACGTTCCTCTCCAAAGCAGCGATCGACGCCGGAGTGCCGGCCGAACTGGGACTCGAACGCATCATCCGGCCCGTCACCGGCATCAGGAACCTGCGCAAAGCCGACCTGAAATTCAACGGCGAAACCCCGGACATCGTCGTCGACCCCGAAACCTACAAGGTGACAGTGGACGGCGTCGAAGCCACCTGCGAACCCTCCGACGTGCTGCCCATGGCGCAGCGCTACCACCTCTTCTAAACACCATCCCGGAGACCAAATGATTATCGAAAAAATCCTCGGCAACCTCCACGAACAGCCCGCCGCCTACACTGACCACCACAAAGAAAAAGTCGTCCTCCCCAGCGCCCTGCTCGTCAAACGCATCCAACGCGTCACCACAGACCACGGCAAAGAACTCGGCATCCGACTCCCCACCGGATCCGGCGACCTACGCGACGGCGACATCCTCGCCGCCGACGACACCAACCTCATCGTCATCTCCGTGCTGCCCACCGACGTCCTCGTGATTGCTGCGCGCAGCATCCACGAAATGGGTGTCGTGGCACACTCGCTCGGCAACCGGCATCTGCAGGCGCAATTCTTCGACTCGGTGTCTGAGTACGGCGGCGAGGTCATGGTTTGTCAGTATGACCACACTGTCGAGGATTATCTGAAGCATGTGGGTGTGCCTTATGTGCGGCAGGAGCGGGTCATGCCGGTGCCTTTTCGCCATGCTGAGCATTCGCACTAAAACTGTGCTTCGCGTCGGGGTGGGTGCGCGCGCTTGCGCTCCGCTGGGAAGGGGGCCGTGCCCGCTTCGCGATGCCCGCCACGCCGCGGCCCCCTTCCCAGCTCCGCTCAAGCGCGCAGTCCGCGCCCCTGGCGGTGCGCTTTGAGTGCGGGATATCAGCTGGCTCTTCAGCAATTGACCGACTCTGCGTTGCCTACGGGGGCGTTTGCTCATTCTTTGGGGTTTGAGAGCTACATACATCGTGAGCTGGTTTGTGATGAGGTCACTTTCGGCAATTGGCTGCGTGTGTTTGTGGGGCAGCAGTTGACTTATTCGGATGGGTTGGCTTTGCGGTTTTTGTATGAGGGGGTGGATGTTGGTTTGTTGGATGGCGTGTTGTCTGGGCAGTTGTTGGCTCGGGAGGTTCGGGAGGCTTCCTTGAAGATGGGTGGGCGGCTTTTGGAGATTGGTGGTGAGGTGTTTCCTTCGGCGGAGTTGGAGGCGTATCGGGCGTTGGTTCGGCGGGGGGAGTGTGGGGGGCATCAACCGTTGGCTTTTGGGGTGATTGCGCAGTCTTTGGGGGTTCCTTTTAAGGAGGCGCTTGCAGCGTATTTGTTTGCCACCGTTACTTCCCTGACGCAGAACGCGGTGCGCGCCATACCGCTCGGGCAGAACGCCGGGCAGCGGATACTCCGGCACGCGCACGACGCCGTTGCTACCGCCGTCAAGGTTGTAGCACAACTGTGCTGGGACGACTTTGGGGCCGTGAGCCCCGGACTTGAAATTTCACAAATGCGGCACGAGCGGCAACGCGCCCGCATGTTCATGAGCTAACCCAGGAGGACACATGTCTGAACCCATCAAAATCGGTGTCGGTGGACCAGTCGGGGCCGGCAAGACACAACTCGTCGAGCGCATCACCCGACACATGAGCGGCGACATCTCCATGGCCGCCATCACCAACGACATCTACACCATCGAAGACGCCAAAATCCTTGCGGCCAACGGCATCCTCCCCGAAGACCGCATCATCGGCGTCGAAACCGGAGGCTGCCCCCACACCGCAATCCGGGAAGACACTTCCATGAACACGGCAGCCATCGAAGAACTCAAAGCCCGGCACCCCGACCTTCAAGTCATCTTCGTCGAATCCGGCGGCGACAACCTCTCAGCCACCTTCAGCCCCGAACTCGTCGACTTCTCCATCTACATCATCGACGTAGCCCAAGGCGAAAAAATCCCCAGAAAAGCCGGCCAAGGCATGATCAAATCCGACCTCTTCATCATCAACAAAACGGACCTCGCGCCGCACGTCGGAGCAGACCTCTCGGTCATGGAGCGAGACTCCAAGGAATTCCGCGGCAACAAGCCGTTCTGCTTCACGAATCTCAAAACCGACGAAGGGTTGGACGCCGTTCTGGCGTGGATTCGCCGCGACGTCCTGATGCTCGACTTGGCACAATGACGCCGCTGACGGTGCCCGTGCTGGATCCGGCGGCTACGCCGGGGATAAGGGGCCGTGCCCGCTTCGCGGTGCCCACCACGCCGCGGCCCCTTATCCCCGGCTTCGCAGCCTCGACTGTCGAGTCACCGCTCATTCGGCGAACCGTCATGTCCAGCTCCAGCGCCTCGGCGGCCCAGTCCCCTGGCGTGGGTGGCTTATGAGCACGCACATTGTGGTCCCGACCGTTGATGTCGGTCCTTGGGGGAACTTGGTGCCCGACGCCGGGTTGGCTTCAGCGGTTGGGGAGCGGGTGCGGGGGCGGTTGGAGCTTTTTGTTAGTGTGCGCGGAGCGAGGTCTGTTGCTTCTCGGCAATTTCATGAGGGCGCTTTGAGAGTGTTGCGGCCGCATTATTTGGATCAGTCCGGGCAGGTTTGCTTTGTCATGGTTAATCCGGGCGGGGCCTATTTGGGGGCGGACTTGTTCCTTATTGATGTTGAGGTCCAGGCGGGGGCGGAGCTGCTGTTGACGACTCAGTCGGCCACGAAGGTGTATCGGACTCCGGGGTCGTTTGCTGAGCAGCGGATGCGTGTGCGGCTGGGGGAGGGGGCGCGGTTGGAGTTACTGCCTGACCAATTGATCGCCTATCGCGAGGCGAGTTATCGGCAGAATTCGAGCATCAGTCTCCACCCGACGTCGAGCCTTGTCATGGCTGAGGTCATTACGCCGGGGTGGTCGCCCGATGGCGGGGTGTTCCGGTATGAGGAGTTGCGGCTGCGCAATGAGATCCAGGTCGAGACTGGTGGGGGATCCCGGCTATTGGTCCTCGATAACCTCCTGATAAGGCCGCCGCTGGGTGATGTGACTGGGATGGGGTTCATGGAGGGCTTTAGTCATGTGGGGTCGTTGGTGGTTGTGGATCCGCGGGTGAATCAGGAGCTTGCCGACGAGCTGCACCACTTGACGCGGGACCATGATGCTTACACGGGCGTTTCGTTGACCAACAGTGTTGGCGGTACTACTGGACTTGTGCTGAGATCGTTGTCCAACAGCACCGACGAACTCAATAATCTGCTGGGCGCCTGTACCTCAGTTCTCCGTGAACGTTGGTATGGTCAGGGACCCGTGAATCTGAGGAAGTATTGATGACTGCGTTGACTGGGTTCGCCGCCATATACCGGGACCGGGAGAAGTTGCCACTGCGGACGCGGCTACTTTTCACGTTCGGTGCGGTGGCCGCGTTGCACGTTGCCGCCGTCGTGCTTTTGCTGCTGGGTTCGGCAGGGGCGGCGCAGCCGCTTGCGCTGGGCTTGGTGGTCACCGCGTATGTGGCTGGAGTCAAGCACAGCTACGACTGGGACCACATCGCTGCGATCGACAACTCCACGCGAAAGTTAGTGGCCCAGCACAAGGACCCAGTGAGTGTCGGGTTCGCCTTCAGCCTTGGCCATAGTTCCGTCGTGATCCTGGCAGGGCTCCTGGTGACAGCGGGCGCAACGCTGATAGGTCAATTCATGGAGGACCGCACGGCGGGCAACAAGATGCTGGGCTTGATCGGTAGTGGAGTGTCGGGGTTGTTCCTGCTGGGGATGGGGCTCTTCAACGGCTCGGCATTCCTGCGCGCCACGCAGGTGTACCGGAGCATCCAGGCCGGCGGAACGATCCGAGAAGAAGACCTCGAGGCGAAGGGATTTGTTGCCCGGTTGCTGGCCAAGCCCCTGTCAAAGGTGGAGCGGCCACGGAATATCTACGTGATCGGGTTCCTCTTCGGCCTCGGCTTCGATACGGCCACCACCATCGGACTGCTGGTTGTCACCACGACGGCGTCTATCGCCGGAGTCTCGCCGCTCGCCTTGATGGCGCTCCCCTTCGCGTTCACCGCTGCCATGACACTGTGCGATTCCATCAACGGCGTGGCCATGATGAAGATGTACAGGTCGGCCATCAATGACCCTCAGCGGAAGCTCGGCTTCAATGTGGTGATCACGGGTCTCTCGGCTGTGTCGGCGCTGTTCATCTCCGTGATCACGCTCGGGGGATTCGTCAACGCGGCGTTTGAACTCCAGGACCCGCTGTCTACGTGGTTGGGGCAGATCGACCTTGGCGATGCAGGCCAGCTCCTGGTGGCCCTGTTCGTGATCGCGTGGGCTGTTTCCGCATGGCGTGGCCGGGTGATGCGCTCGCCCCAGCCCAAGTAAGTCGCAGCTGAGCGCGTTTTGAGGGCTCAAAACGCGCTGTGCTGCTACATAGTTGGGCTCAGGAGGCCGCCACCGCGTTGAAGAGCTCATTCGTATCCACGCCAAGGTCCGGGGTGTCCAGCACGTTGGTCAGGAACACGACGCACCGGTCCTGCTCCGGGAACATCCACCATTCCGTGCCCGCCCACCCGGGGTGACCGTAGATCCCTTGGGCAATCAGCTCGGATTCGTTGGCTGGCATCTGGAAACCGAGGCCCGTGTGCCGCAAGGGCTTGGGCCGGACACTGATGTGCGAAACCCCGGTGGTCCTTGGCCGGCGCATGGCCGCAAGCGTGGCGGGCCGCACTGCCTTGCCGGAATCGCGCAGCAACTCGGTGCCGAGATTGAGCAGATCCGTGGCGGTGCCGAACAACCCGGCGCCAGGATGCTTCTTTTTGTACATCCCTTCAACGTCCAGGCTTTGCTCTTCTGCGCCACGGACTGTGTGCGGGTTGCAGTCCGTGTGGAACGTGAGGCCTTTCGCGCCGGTGTCCTCAGCCAGCGAACGAACCTGCTCTTCGAACGGGCGGCCGTCGGCCCATTCGGCCATGGCCGCAGCGCCCTCGAAAGCCACATTGCAGTACTGGACCAACGATCCCGCATAGAAGGCTTGCTCCGCCGTGGTGAGGTCCCCGCGGAGGGGAGTGCCGCCGTCGAGCTGTGTATCCATGATTCCCGACCGGTGACTCAACAAGTGTTCGAGTGTAACCGTGTCCGTTCGGCCGGCGCCGAAGCCGGGGAGTGCGTCCGTCAATGCATTGCCGAGCGACAATTTCCCCAGCTCAACCTGGCGCATCACCGTCATCGCGCTGATGGGTTTGGTGACTGAGAACAGAGCAAAGTGGTCATCGGTGGCTGCCTTCCGGCCGCCGTCGTGCCCAAAGGCAACAATGTCGGCAATGCCGTGGCTGGATGCAATTCCCAGCACGGCCACCGGCACGCGGCCTTGGTCCACCTGTTTGCGGGCCCAGTCTGCCGCGGGACCTGATTCCACCATGTGACTTCCACGCTTTCGCTCGGGTTCGGTGAGACGAATCTATCGAAAATTCTCCGGGCCGCGTGTAACCCCGGGACGTGGGCCGGAAACTATAGAAGTATCCTGCAGTTCAGGACACTACTTTCAGGGGGAAAATCGTGCTTTCCGAGCGCGAACTGGCGTTTATCGCCATTCACAAAAACAGCTATCCGTCCGTTTTCAGATTTGTCCGCCGCAGGGTGGAATCGGCGGAAATTGCCGAAGAAATCGCGGCGGACGTTTTCCGGGTCCTTTGGCAGAAATGGGACGACGACTCCCAACCCGATATTCCATACCTGCTCGCTGTTGCGCGCAATCTCGTCGGGAATGCTTATCGGAGCCGTGACCGGCAGGAGGCACTGCAGGAAAAACTACGCACGACGGCGGTGGAGCGTTTCGGGGGCGACTCCGAGAACGTCGTTGTACAGGATGCCATGGCCCGCCTCCGCGACCAGGACCGGGACATCCTCCAGTTGGCCTATTGGGATGGTTTGGGCTGTGCCGAAATCGCGCGGGTACTCAACTGCAGTGAATCAGCAGCCAAGGTCCGCTTGCACCGCGCACGTGGTGCTTTCCGGAAACAGATGCCTGCAGGTGTCGAAACGACTACACACAAGATGGGAGTCTGAGATGGACCAGATCAAGAGCCAGATTTCCGCGATCGACCCTCTTGCCCAGGAACCAGAGGCCGAAATCAACGGCGAAGAAGCTTTGGCTCGTATGCTGACCGGGCCCAGGGTCTTCAGCGACACTGTGCCGGCTGGCGTGATCTCCCTCCAAGATCGCAGGAAACGAAAGGTCCGGATTACCGGAGCGTTGTTGCTGGGAGCGGCAGCTGTCACGGCTGGCGTCCTCGTGGCGGCCAACTTTGGGCCAGTGAGCTCGACGCCGGCGCCGGCAGTCACCGTCACAACCCCTGAACCAACGCCAACGCCGAGCATGTCCGCCACACCTTCGGCCAGCGCATCAGTGACGCCCTCCGGCGCTGCCACGTCGGTCACGCCCACTCAGCCGGCTCCTGCGATCGTTCCGACGGTGGCACCAACGCCGACACCTACAGCACCACCAGTTGCAGCCTTGCAAAAGTTCACGTTCCCGGATGGACACATCTCCTTCAACTATCCGAGCGGCTGGACTGTCCGGACGGAGCAGGGTCCATATCTTTCGGAGGAAACGAAGGCCGCATCCCAAGCGGCCACCATCCTGGACAGCGCCGGGGACAAGGTCGCCTTTGTGTCCAGCGGGTTCTACGGAGACGGCACGGCGGGGCGGGTGGATCGGACAGTCCTGGACCGGGCAGTGGTTCCTGGTGTCAGGGACATGTCAGACCAGCAAGTGGAGTTTGGCTTCTTTTCAAACAAAATCCAATTCATCCCCTACGACGGACCGGCCTACGAGGGCATGCCTTCAGCTCGTTCCGGCCCCAGCGATGATCCTCCCATTTACGCCATGGATATTCGCTTGTCGTCCGAGCTGGAGCCAGGAATTACCAGCTCTGGCACCAACCTGATTCGGATGCCCAACGGATTCATGAACGCATACGTTGTGTTCGATCCTGACAAGCAACCCACCTTCGCCACCCCCGAGGCAGCGAAGGCCTGGATGGGCAGTACGCAGTACTCGCAGCTGAAAGCCCTGCTGCTGAGCGTCAGCTACAAATAGCCCCATCTGAGTAGCAGTAGAGCGCGTTCTGAGCCCTCAAAACGCGCTCTACTGCGACCTAGTTTGGCGGGTGGGGCGCTTTCTTACTGGGGAAAGAGCCAGAATCCTACTGTTCGTGTGCATGACACCATGCGGAAATGCTATGCAATTGCCTATAACGAACCGTCCATGACTTGCATAGGGTTGAGGAGATCTGCTTCACACCAGGCCCTGCTTCACAGCATGCAGCGCCCTGAACTACCCAAGGATGAGTTTCAACGATGAAGAGCATCGCCCTCCTGCGCGAACGAGCCACCCGTGTCATGCCCACCGGTTCCCACTGCCCGGCCTCGGGTTTGTGGAGCCCGGACTCGGACCCTGATGCCGTCCAGGTGTTCGCCGAAGGCCACGTCCTCCCGGCGCACAACGGAGTGCCCACTGTCTGGCGGCGCCGGACCGCTGGCGAAGTCTCAGCATGACCAGCTCCATTCTGAACAGGCCCGCCGACTACCGGCACGTGCCGGCAACCCAGTGGACTGAACTGGGCGCCGGGGATCGCGTCTGGATCTACGATGTTGCCTGGGGTGCAGGTACCGGCCGTGTTGACGACGTTTCGCAGCACCAGGAATTGCTGTGGGTGGTCCTTGAACCCACTGGACGCAAGCTGTTCTGCGGAACCGACGACGTCCAGGTCTGGGCGGCCTAACCCGCCGGAACCAGCACGCTGGGGGACCCCGTCTCCACCCTGCCTAGGGGTCCGTCGGGCAGGCCGGTTTCGGGGTCGAGCCTGTAACTCAGGATGTCGTTGGAACCTTCATGTGCCACCAGGAGCCAACTGTCGTAGACCAGGTGGTGCCGTGGCCAATCGCCCCCGCTTGGCACATCGGCCAGGGGTGTCACGTCCGTGCCCTGGCCGCCCACCTTCAGGACGCAGATCCGGTTGGAGCCACGGACTCCCACGTAGACGAACCGGCCATCAGTGGACATTGCAATCTCGGCGGCGGAGTCGCCGTCGAACGCTTTGTTGACACTGGCGGGAACCACGGCGGTGAGTTCGTAGACTCCTTGGGGTTCGGCCCTGACAGCTGCAACCTCAATCGAGTATTCCGTGTCGATGAATACCGTTCCGCTGGGATGCCGCACCATGTGACGCGGGCCGGAACCCTTGGGCAGGATCACGTGGTGGTCCGGCAGCAGCCCCTTGCTTGGCTCATACCGCCAAACCCTCACAAGATCGTGCCCGAGGTCCGTGGTCATCACGCGACCATCGGGCAGCATGAGGCTTGAGTGTGCGCGGCTGGACCGCGGCTCATCGGTGGGTCCAGTCTGATGGGGGTCGACGGCGGCTTCCGCCCTGGTTCGCGAGGTGATAGCGCCGTCGTCGTCCAGTTCGTAGAGAATCACTTGGCCATCACCCCAGCAGGTGACCACAATGAACCGGCCCTGTGGATCTGTCGCGACGTGGCAAGCGGCCTCGCCCGCAGACCACGGCTCGCCCATTTGCTCCAGTTCAGCGGTGCCGGTACGGCGGAAGGCCCGCACCATCTTGCCTTCCTCGGCCACGGCATAGAGTACTGGGAGCGTTGGGTGGACGGCGAGGAAGGACGGCGAGTTCGCTGCGGCAGCCAAGCCAAGCGAAGTGAGTTTCCCGTCTGTATCCAGGGTGATGGCGCCGATTCCTTCGCCATTTCCATTCCGGTCCGCGGTGTAGGACCCGGTCCAGATGAGTGTTTCTGTGCCTGCTGCTTCCATGCTGTGGTCCCCCATGCTTAGTGTCCCCAATCCATCAATGTCCCTGTACGTCCGAGTCGACGCCGGCATCAGGACCGGCGTCGAGGGTTTGCAGCCTTCTTAGGTCGTCCTGGTCCAGCTCGAAGTCGAACACCTCAAGGTTTTCCCGCATCCGTTGCGGATTGGCGGTCTTGGGGATGGCAACCAGGCCTTGCTGGACGTGCCAACGGAGAACAACCTGGCCGGGCGTCTTGCCATGCTTGCTGCCGATGCCCGCCAGAACCGGGGCATTCAGGAGGTCGCTGCTGGCGCCCAATGGACTGTACGATTCCGTGACAATCCCGTGTTGCTCGTTGAAGGCGATGGCAACGGGACGCGGGATGGCCGGATTGACCTGGATCTGGTTGACCGCTGGAACAATATCCGTTTCCCTGAAGAGCCGGTCAAGGTGCGAAGGCTTGAAATTGGAAACCCCGATGGAGCGGACCTTGCCTGAGGCCTGCAGTTCCTCGAAGGTCTTCCAGGTGGAGACGAACTCGTCGCGGCGGGGGAGCGGCCAGTGGATCAGCAGCAGGTCAACGTACTCCAGCCCCAGACGTTCCAGCGAACCATCGAGCCCTGCCACTGCCTTGCCCGAGCCCTGGAATCCGCCGTCCAGCTTGGTGGTAATAAAGAGTTCACCCCGGTCCACTCCGCAGGCGCGGATTCCGTTGCCCACACCCTTCTCATTGCCGTACTTGACTGCCGTATCAATGTGCCGATAACCGTGTGAAACAGCTTCGACGACGGCGTCAGCAACCTGGGCATCATCCAGGGGCCACGTACCCAACCCCAGTTGCGGAATCTTGTAGCCGTCGTTGAGTTCAATGAGCGGGGCAAGTGTCATGTGCATGATCTCCTCTAATGCTTCAATCTCGACGGGCGGGTGTCTTTGCTGTTCTACGCTGGCCACGGACTGCTTGGCAACAGCTACCGCCCCGCCACTCTTCGAGCAGACCACTCATAGAGCCGATCGCTCAGCTCCATGAAGTCTTCCGCCACCACCTGCAGCTCCGGATGCTGATCGTGCCACTGAATGATCTCCCTCGCGCCGTCTGCGAAAGGGATGGTTGCCTGGTAATCGGGCACGAGTGCCTTGATCTTGGAGTTATCGAACACGACCGAGTGCGAGCGGTCCCCCAAGAGGTTGGGGCCGAGCTCTTTGCTATGGGCGGCGATGGTCTCGGAGGAAACATGAAACAGCTCGGGTTCAGGAACGCCGGCTGCCCGGGCGAAGAGACGATAGATCTGGTTCCACGGCAAGAACTCGTCGGAAGTAATGGTGTAGCTCTCACCGACAGCCTGCGGCCTTCCCAAGAGGCCGACGAAGGCCTTGGCGAAATCACGGCTGTGGGTCAGCGTCCACAGCGAGGTCCCGTCCCCATGAACCAGCACGGGCATTCCCGCGCGCATCCGGTGAATGTCAGTCCAACCACCCACCAGCGCGATCTTGGTCCGGTCATAGGTGTGCGATGGCCGGACCACGGTCACAGGGAAGTCCTGCTCGCGGTAGGCCTCAAACAACAACTCCTCACAGGCAATCTTGTCCTGCGAGTACTTCCAAAACGGGTTCTTCAGAGGAGTTGATTCCCGGATGGGCAAGGTGGTGGGCGGCTTTTGGTAGGCCGAGGCGGAACTGATGAAAACGTACTGACCAGTCCTCCCCCGGAAGAGCTCCAAGCCAGCCCGCGCATGAGCCGGAGTGAAGGAGATGAAGTCCGCAACGGCGTCGTACTCCCTTCCGCGAAGTACCTCCCGCACAGCCCCGGTGTCCCGGATGTCAGCATGGAGCACCTCGGCGCCCTCGGGAACCGGCCGCCCGGCTGACCGTCCCCTGTTGAGGATGGTCAGCCGGTGGCCCAGCGCGACGGCGCGTTCAGCCGCCGCCGCACTGATGACCCCGGTCCCGCCGATGAACAGGATGTTCCGCGGCGAGACGGTGTCCGCTTGTGGGAGGAGGCTGCTCACCAGGCGTAGTCCTCCGGGGCAGTGCGGTGGCCCGGGAAGATGTCATCGAGGCGCTTGAGCGCATCCTCGTTGAGGGTCACGTCCAGGGCGCGGATTGCGGCATCCAGTTGCTCCTGCGTGCGCGGTCCAACGATCGGCGCTGTCACGGCAGGCTGATGAAGCAACCAAGCCAGGGCAACGTCGCCGGGCTTCTGCCCGAGTTCGTCAGCGAAATCCTCGTACTGACGGATCTGATCCTCGTGCTTGCGCAGCGTCTCCAGCGCACGGCCTTCGGTGCGGCGAACGCCCTGCTCCTCTTTCTTCAGTACGCCACCCAGCAGACCGCCCTGCAGCGGAGACCACGGGATCAAGCCGAGTCCGTACTGTTGCGCGGCGGGGATGACCTCAAGTTCCAGTTCGCGCCGGAAGAGGTTGTAGATGGACTGCTCGCTGACCAGGCCCGTGTAATTCCGCCTGCGCGCGGCTTCCTGAGCCTGGGCAATGTGCCAGCCGGCAAAGTTGCTGCTGCCCGAGTACAGGATCTTGCCCTGCTGGACAGCCACCTCAATCGCCTGCCAGATCTCGTCCCACGGCGTCTGACGGTCGATGTGGTGGAACTGGTAGATGTCGATGTAATCCGTCTGCAACCGCTTCAGGCTCGCGTCCAGTGCGCGGCGGATATTCAGGGCGGAGAGCTTGGATTCGTTGGGCCGGTCCGTCATGGTGCCATACAGCTTGGTGGCCAGCACAGTCCGTTCCCGGCGCTCGCCGCCCTTCGCGAACCAGCGCCCGATGATTTCCTCCGTCCATCCCCGGTGGCCCGAGCCGCCGTAGACGTTAGCGGTATCGAAGAAGTTGATGCCGGAATCCAGCGCGGAATCCATGATGGAATGCGCCGGTGCTTCGTCCGTCTGGGGGCCGAAGTTCATGGTGCCCAGGCAGAGACGCGAAACTTTCAGGCCGGAGCGGCCCAAATGGGTGTACTGCATGTTTTTTGTCCTTTGTTTGGAGCTATCCAGAGCTGTTTAGAACTGTGTGAAAGCCGCGACGGCGGGATCGGAACCTATGCGGGCGCCGGCCTCCAGGGCGGTGATCGCGGCCAGTTCGGATTGGGTAAGGGTGAGGTCGGCAGCGCCGAGGTTCTCGCGCATCCTGGCTGAGTCCGCGGACTTGGGGATCACGATGGTTCCCTGCGCGAGGTGCCAGGCCAGAATTACCTGTGCCGGGGTGGTTTCATGTGCGGCAGCCACCAATGCCACTACCTCGGCGTTCAGGTCCTTGCCCTGTCCCAACGGGCTATACGCCTCCACGGCGATGCTGAGATCGCGGCACTTGTTTGCAAGATCGGCCTGCTGGTACGTGGGGTGCAGCTCGATCTGGTTCACGGCCGGCACCACGTCCGCTTCCCTCAACAGGGTGTCGACGTGGTCTGTGAGGAAGTTGGAGACACCGATGGACCGAATCTGCTTGTCCTGGTAGAGCTTCTCCATCTCCTTCCAAGCCTGCGTGTACAGCCCCTGTGAAGGGACGGGCCAGTGGATCAGGTAGAGGTCAACTACCTCCAAGCCGAGGGCGTCGCGGCTTCGTTGGAAGGCGTCGTACGCCTCGCCCTGCTCTCCGTTGCGGAGCTTGGTGGTGATGAATAGGTCTTCCCGGGGAAGGCCTGATGCGGCGATGGCGGCGCCCACGCCGGCCTCATTCCGATAGGCGGCGGCAGTATCGATGTGCCGGTATCCCGCCTCCAATGCGTCTTCCACAACCTTCTGTGTTTCTTCCGGAGGCACCTGGAAAACACCGAATCCGAGCTGGGGAATGATGACGCCGTTGTTTAGGGTCAGCTCTGGCATGAGGTCTCCTTCTACGTAGAAATTTCAGGCCTGCGCCGTTGGTTCCTGTTGGTTCGACTGGGTTGGCCGGACCTTCCAGAAAGCGTTTTCGGGAGGCTCTGTACTGAGCCTATTCAGTTTTCGCCGGAGAGTCAGCAATCCAGCCTGATCCTGTTTTTCCTAGGTCTGGCAGTCCTACCCAAATTGGTGGTCCTGCTCTGGCCTTGCCGGCGACGATGACGGCAGAATGGACGGATGGGTCAAAGCGCCGAGTTCGGAAAATTCCTCAAAGTCATGCGTGCCCGCCTTTCGCCGGAGGACGCCGGAGCCCAGGAGTCCACCGGGTCACGAAGGGTGCCCGGTCTCCGCCGCGAAGAGGTGGCGAGGCTCTCCGGGGTGAGCACCGACTACTACACACGCCTGGAGCAAGGCCGGAACATCCACCCCTCCAAGGCTGTCCTCGACTCTGTAGCGAGGGCACTGCGCCTGGACGCGGGGGAGCACGCGCACATGCTGGACCTGCTGGAGCACTGCGCGAGTTCGGCCGGCAATCCCGGCCCCGCCCAAAAGGTGCGCCCTGCGTTGCGGCAACTACTGGATGCCGTCGGCGATGTTCCCGCCATGGTCCTGGGGCGACGCGCGGATGTATTGGCCGGAAACCGGATGGCTCATCTGCTTTTCACGGATTTCACGGGGCTGCCCGCCACTGAGCGGAACCTGACCCGCTGGATCATTCTGGATCCTGCGGCGAAGGAGCTGTTCAGGGACTGGAAAACCGTGGCCGCCGAGGCAGTGGGTGCCTTGCGGATGGATGTCGGCAGACACCCCAACGATCCGCAAACCAACCAGCTCGTGGGCGAACTCGCGGTCCATAGTGAGCATTTCCGTCAATGGTGGGCTGGGCACAGGGTGGCCTCACGCTCTGCCGGCACGGTGAGATTGCACCACACGCTGGTTGGCGATCTTGAACTGAACTTTGAAACGCTAAGCCTCCCGGACGATCCCGACCAGCTGCTGAGGGTCCATTCCGCGAAGGCGGGCTCGCCGTCGTCGGACGCTTTGACGCTGCTCAGCAGCTTTGGTGAGGTACCCGAAGCGATCCAGCCGGCCCCCGAACCCGCCCGCCGAGATGACAGTTGACGCCCATCTTTTTGCTGAACATGGGCGTCAACTGTCATCTCGCGGGAGAGGGGATCAGCGCTCTAAGCGGAAACCAAGCTTGATGGTCACCTGCCAGTCGGCAATTGCGCCGTCCTGCAGATGACCGCGGATCTCTTTCACCTCGAACCAGTCCAGGTTACGCAGCGTCTGGGAGGCGGCGGCAATGCCATTCCTGACGGCGGCATCGACGCCCTCGGAAGAAGTGCCAACAATTTCGGAAACGCTATACGTGTGGTCAGCCATGGTGCTCCTCATCATCGTCCCTGAATCTTTGAAAATGCTGGCCCGCTCGGCAGGCCGTTCCTGCAGACTAGCCCACGGACGTCCGTGCGGGCCAGAGGTCTGACGGGCTCAGCTTTCGCGCCAGTCATTGCCCGTGATGTGTGATCCTGCATGGGGTCCCATTTGGAGCATTCCGCCGTCCACGGGCCACGAGGCGCCAGTGACGTAGCTGGAATCCGGGGAGGCCAGGAAAGCGATGACGGCGGCAATTTCCCGTGCGTCACCTGGACGGCCAAGGGGCACGCCCGGCCGTTCCTTCTGCCTGGGGTCCTCGTCCGTTTGGCCTGTCATGGGTGTTGCGATCTCACCGGGAGCAACATTGTTGGCGGTGATGCCAAACTCTGCAAGTTCCAAAGCCATGGTCTTGATGAGCCCGCCAAGGCCATGCTTGGAGGCGTCGTAGGCAGAAGCTCCAACGCGCGGCTGGAACTCGTGCACGCTGGTGACAGCGATGATGCGCCCGCCGCGGCCGGCCTTGACCATCCGTTTGGCGGCTGCCTGCATGGCCACGAAAGCACCGTTGAGGTTGGTGTCCAAGGTGGACATCCAGGTGTCGTAGTCCAGTTCGAGGAACTTGGTGCCATCGCCCGTTCCGGAGTTGTTGACGAACACGTCCACGCCGCCGAGTTCCTCGGCCAGCTTGTCAATGCTTGCAGCGGTTTCGGAGACTTTGGTGGTGTCAAGGTGGTTCACTACGGCCTTGCGGCCCAGGCCGCGGACCTCTTCTGCAGTGTCCTCGGCACCCTGCTGGTCCGTGTGCCAGGTGATGCCGACATCCATGCCTGCCTTGGCCAGAGCAACCGCCGTGGCGCGTCCTATCCCAGAATCAGATCCTGTGACGATGGCGGTTTGCGGGGAAAATGATGCCTCGCTCATGTCCTTGCCTTTCGGTCGCGTGATGGTTCCGATGACTTATCCCTACCCGGACAGGCCGGACCGTAAACACTCGGTTGGAAGATGCCGGATCCCGGCGGGGGATCACGATGGAGTGTAGATTTTTAGCAGCACCACCAGTGAATTCCCACAACCAGGAGTACTCATGTCTGAAGTTATTGTCGTCGGCGTTGACAGCAGCGAAACGGCCAAACGCGCAGCAGTGGCAGCAGCGAAGCTTGCCACAGCCCTTGGCGCCGAGTTGCATGTCATCAGCGGGTTCTCCGATGACCGCATTGAAGAATTTGGCAGCGGCAGCGACAGGATCACGGTGTCTTCGGCCGACTCCGCAGAATACGTAGCCCGGAAGGTCTCTGAGGAACTTGACGTCCCCAGCGGCAACATCAAGTACTTCGCAGCCCGCGGTACACCGGCCAACGCGCTCATCAACTACGCAGAGACCAACAACGCCTCGCTGATCGTGGTGGGAAACAAGCGGATGAAGGGCCTTGGCCGTGTCTTGGGGAGCATCGCGAACAGCGTGGCACACGGTGCTCCGTGCGACGTCTACATCGTGAACACGGACGTGGACGCGTAGCCCTTTCTTATTAGGTAGCAGCAGAGGCCGTTTTGGAAGCTCAAAACGGCCTCTGATGCTGTTCAGTTGGGGAGAATTCATGGCCGTGGAAAGGCCTCGGCAAGCCGCTGAGTGCTATCTTCGGGCGAATTCCAACAGGGCGCTCATGGCCCTTGTGGCCTTCTTGAGCTGCTCCGTGGTGACAGGGTTGTGCCCGTACCCTGCACGAGTTTTCATGCCAAGCAGAGTGGTTAGGTGCTTGGCTGCAGCTTCATCTACCGTCCTCAGGAGGCCCGCAGCCTCACTGTGGTCTTGACTCTGTGCGAATCGTCCGAGTCGGGCAATGCAGATGGCGTCAGAGGCGGCAATGCCGGCGTGGACGCAGAGTGTTGCCACGGCATCAGCCACCTCATGGTGTTCCTCAGCCAGTTCGAGTGCGTCCAAGGCAACTTTTTGGAATTGCACAGCCTTATTCAAACGACCCAAGCGGATAGCTTCGCTTCCATGGGCGGTCCTCATTTTACGCGACGCTGTCGGCGCGTAGTACGCGCCTCAGCCAGGTAGCGTCGCCGAAAAGTGTGTACCCGTCGGTGATGATCGAATCGAAGATCGGGGAGGGTGCAACTTCGGACTCCAGATAGACCAGGGGCCGCGTGTCGTTGCCTGTCCACGCACTGACATCGGCGGCCAGCTGCGCAATCCTGGTGTCAGCCTGCGACTCGTCACTGGGGTCATTGAGGGCTATGAAAAGGTCTATATCGCTATCGTTGCGCATGTCATTACGTGCAGCTGAGCCAAAGATCGTGACGACAATGGGCGAGAATTCCCACATCTCGATTTCGCTCCGGATGCGGGCGAAGAGGCGATCTTTTGATAAGGCCATCGCGATCACTGCCTCGGCCAAAAGGTGATCACGGTTGAGCCGGAAAACGTGCGTTCTTCCGGCCACCTTGTCCAAGACGATGCCCTGAGCGACGAGGCGAATCAGGGCCTTGCGGACGCCGGCAAGGGAACTGCGCTCGGGAAGAAGGTTGGAGAGGTTGGGGGCTGTGAACTCGGCATCAGCGCGCGCCAGGACGTACAGGACACCCATGTCAAGCGTGGGGCTGATGGTCGTCAGCGGGTTCTGCAGCCGCATGGCGTCTCCCGGATCTACTATTGTGCACTTATAAGTACAATAGTAGACATCCGTCGAGCCAGTTGGGCTACGCCTCCAGGACGTACGTCTTCAGGTCGTCCAAGGTCTGCTGCATATGGGCGTCCATGGCCAGCCGTGCCTCGTGCGGATTCCGTGATTCCAAGGCCGCCGCGATTTTCCTGTGATGGCCGATCGCGTGCTCCTGAATGTCAGCGAAAGCTGAGGTCTCAGTGCGCCGCGCTTCGAGTACACGATGCAGTGGCTCGAACAGTACTGCCACGAACACGTTGCCCGAGGCATGGAGGATGACATCGTGGAAGGCGAGGTCGGCTTCCACAAAGGCGGCCACGTCATTAACCTCGTGCGCGGCTTGCATCTTTTCAACATGCTCTTTGAGGCTGATCAGCTCGTCGTCGGAGATACGTTCCGCAGCGAGTTCGCAGGCGCCGGTCTCCAGCATCCGGCGTAGCTCGATGAGCTGGACGGCAGCTGCCGCGTCTTTGGTTCCTTCGGATGCCGCACGCAGGACGGCCTCCAGGGATGCCCACTGGTTCAGCGGATTAACGAACGTACCGCGGCCACGTTCCACGCTGAGGATCCGCTGCGCCTCAAGGGTCTTCATGGCTTCGCGCACGGTCATGCGGCTCACCTCGTGCCGGGCGCTGAGCTCCAGTTCGCCAGGGACAATCGTCCCCGGCGGGAACTCGCCCGCGATGATCCGGTCCAGCAGCTCATCAGCAACGACGCCCACCAGCGACTTGCGTGCCATGTATCCCCATTTCCTGTAATTCAGACCGTCCGGCACCTCATGGATGTTTTCCTCCAGGCGCGGATGGTTGTCAGACATCTTACGCTGGCCGTGGCCAGGTCGTTTTCCAAAATTCACACAAAGTCTTGGCACATTCTTCCGGCTGCTCCCAGTGGACGTTGTGGCCCGCCTCGGGAATTGCCTTCAAGGTGCGTGTTGGGCTTGCCGCGACGAACGCAATCATCTGGTCGATTGACCGCACGCGGTCGCCCGTTCCAGCAATCACCAGCAGCGGCGCCTGAACGCGGCTGGGCACTGAAGGTTCGACGCCGGTCATGGCCGCCCGGGCGCTGGCGGACAGAACTTCGAACGGCGTATCGAATCCTTTGCCGAGCAACTCCATGTCGTCCGCGGAGAGGTCCCCGTACCAAGCATTCATGAGCTTCAGCTTGGTATCGGCGTCGAAAAATCCCTGCCGGAGCTGCGACACCAAGAGGTTCTTGAACGCCTCGTTTTGAGGTGCCGGAACCATTCCTACCAGCGTCACTGTTGCCACTAGATCTGGATGCTCCGCTGCCAGGGTCAGCGAGACGCTGCCGCCCATTGAATGCCCCACAAGATGCACTGGCCCTTCTGTGCGGGTGCGGATCGCGGCTGCAACCGAAGCGGCGGCGGTGTCCAGCGTCCATGAGAAGTCGGACGGCAGGTCCTGACCCGGGTGATAGCCCGGGAGGTCGAGAATCCAAACTTCGCGTCCGGCGTCGAGCAGTATTTTCGCGAGCGGCTCCCAGTACACGGAGCCCGAGGCCCAGCCGTGAATCAGCACAACGGGAACTTGCTCGCCCGAGGAAGACGCGGGGGTGCGGACCTCTACGAACGGGAGTGGAACTGCGGTGCCGGCCATGTCTCCAGACTAGTGACGCAGGGCATCTTGCGCCGGGAAGAGCGCTGTGTCACACTGGCTATGAAATGTTAGATGTCTGACATCTTACATTCACGAAACCGCTGCAAAGATTTCCCACGATGGAGTGCACAGTGACCCTTGAAGCCGACGTTCTGGCCGCTTTCCCGGCGGAAGTCCACATTCCTGCCCAGCTGGTTGCTGACGCTGTTGCTGCGTCGTCAGCTGAGGCCCCACGCGTCCTGGTCGTTCTTGATGACGACCCCACCGGAACACAGTCTGTTTCGGACCTCGCCGTCCTCACCCGTTGGGACGTCGCTGATTTTGCCTGGGCCTTTGCCTACATACGGGAGAGCCAAACCAAGCCCGCCGTGTACGTCCTGACCAACACCCGCAGCCTGGACCCGGCCGAGGCGGCAGTGCGGAATGAGGAAATCGTTCGCAACGCACTCGCGGCGGCAGCCGGCAACTTGAGGCTGGGCTTCGTCAGCCGCAGCGACTCCACCCTGCGTGGCCACTACCCGCTGGAACCGGATGTCATTGCCGCCACGGTTGCGGCCGAGACCGGTGAAACCACTCACGGCGTAGTAATTGTCCCAGCATTCCCCGACGCCGGAAGGGTCACCATCGGCGGCGTGCACTACATGCGCGGCACCGGAGAAGATGCCGGCAAGCTCACCCCCGTGGCAGAGACGGAATTCGCCAAGGACGCCAGCTTTGGGTTCGCCAACTCCGAGATGGCCAAGTATGTGCAGGAGAAGTCGCAGGGCAGGTTCCAGGACAGCGACGTGATCGTCCTGGACCTGAACATTATCCGCGCCGGGGCCTCCGCCCAGGATCCCGCCATTTCGGCCAAAGCGATCGCCGACGCCCTCGAGTCCGCCACCAACTCGACTCCGATCGTGGCGGACATCGTCACAGAGAACGACCTCCGTGCCCTCGCGCTTGGCCTGGAAGAAGCCGAACGCCGCGGCAAGAAGCTCCTCTACCGCGTAGGCCCCCCGTTCGTCCGAGGCCGGATCGGCCAGGAAATCCGCACCGCCTTGACCTCCGAAGAAGCGTACGCAGGCAATACTCCCTCCGCAGCCGGCGGCCTGATCGTGGTCGGCTCCCACGTCGGTGTGACAACCCGCCAGCTCAGCGCCTTGACGGCCGCGCACAGTTCTGCGCGCATTATCGAGATCGACGTTGAGCAGCTGCTGGCTCCTCAAGCTGACGGTTACATCGCCACGGTGGTGTCCGACGTCGTCGACGCCCTCCACCAAGGCGACGTCATCGTCCACACCAGCCGCCTGCTCATCAAGACCGACGACGCCGCAGCGAGCCTGAAGATCGCCCGCACCGTCTCCGCCGCCGTCGTGAATGTAGTGAACCGGACGTTGAAAACCTTCGCGCCGCGGTTCGTCATCGCCAAGGGCGGCATCACGTCCTCGGATGTGGCAGCGCACGGACTGGAGATCCGCCACGCGATCGTCCGCGGGCCCATGCTGCCGGGCATCGTCTCGCTCTGGGAACCGGTGGATGGCCCCGCGAAAGGCATCCCGTACATCGTGTTCGCCGGCAACGTGGGCGATGACCAATCGCTCGCCCAGGTCACCCGCAAACTCAGCGCCACTTTCTAAACTCCCGGAAGCCCACAAAATTCAATGGAGAACACCATGACCAGCAGCAACTACACCATCACAGTTCTGGGCCTCGGCGCCATGGGCCTGCCCATGGCTACCCGCTTGGCCTCTGAGTTGACCGTCCACGGTTTCGACATCGCCGAACCCCGCCTGGAGCTCGCTGCAGCAGCCGGTATCAAGACTTTCGCTTCTGCCCGCGAAGCGTCGCAGGATGCCGACGCGCTGCTCCTGGCCGTTCGCAACGGGGAGCAGCTCAACGATGTCCTGTTCGGCGAAAACGGCGTTGCCACGGTTCTGAAGCCGGGCGCCGTCGTGATCCTCGGCAGCACTGTTGGGACCGAGGCCATCCCGGCGACAGTCGAAAAGCTAGCCGGGTACGGCGTCGCGCTGGTGGATGCTCCGTTGTCCGGCGGCCCGAAGCGCGCGGGTGAAGGTGACCTGCTGATTGTTGTTGGAGCCCAACCAGAGGCCCTTGAAAAGGCGCGGCCAGCACTGGAGCTGCTGGCGTCCACCCTGAGCATTGTTGGCGACAAGCCCGGCGATGGCCAGGCCCTCAAGACCGTCAACCAGCTTTTGTGCGGTGTACATATCGCCGCTGCTGCCGAGGCCATGGCCCTGGCGGATGCACTGGGTCTGGATCAGGCGAAGACCCTCGCCGCCCTCGAAGCCGGCGCTGCGGGCTCCTTCATGCTCTCCAACCGCGGCCCCCGCATCCTGGAGGCCTATACCGAAGATGGAGCCGAGGTCCTCAGCCGGCTGGATATCTTCGTCAAGGACATGGGCATCGTCGGCAAGGCCACCCGCGCTGCCGGCCTTGCCGCGCCCGTTGCTGCCGCCGCAGAACAGCTTTACCTTCTCGGCCAGGCCCAGGGCCTCGCCGCCGCCGACGACTCCGCCGTCATCAAGGTTGTCGCGCCCACAAAGCGCACCAACTAACCCACCAAAAACCCGCGACGACGGCGGTCCCCCCTTCGCCGTCGTCGCCACCTCCCGCCGGTCTTTTAGACTGGTTTGTCAAAGGAGACACCCCCAATGAATCCCCTCATCAACTCGTTGATGGTCCGGGCTGCTGACGCCCCCGCTATCAAACCGGCAGTGGAACTGGGAACACCCCTGTTGCTGACTATCGCCGCCGCGGGCATTGCCCTGCTGCTGGTGTTGATCATCCGCTTCAAGATCCAGGCCTTTGTTGCCCTGTTGGCTGTCAGCATCCTGGTAGGTGTAGCGGCCCAGATTCCGCTCAAGGACATCTTCACGGTGGTGGCCAACGGCGTTGGCAGCACTATGGGCAAGGTTGCTTTGTTGATTGCGCTCGGCGCCATTCTTGGCCGCATGATCGAGGTGTCCGGCGGCGTGCAGTCGTTGGCAACACACTTCACGGAGAAGCTCGGAGCCAAGCGCGTCGCCATCGCATTGACGGCCGTGGGCTTCCTCGTGGCGATTCCGGTGTTCTTCGAGGTGGGCGTCATCGTCCTCGTCCCGATTGTCTACGCGTTCGCCAAGATCGCAAACGTTCACCCGATCAAGTTCGGCCTGCCCATGGCCGGCATCATGCTGTCCATTCACGTGGCTGTGCCGCCCCACCCGGGAATCGTTGCCGGCGCCGGTGTCTTTGGTGCCGACATTGGGCTCATCACTCTTATCTCCCTGATCATCTGCGTGCCGCTCGGCTTCCTGTCCTACTGGGTAGCCAGCATCATGAACCGCAAAGATTACGAACTGCTCCCGGGTGTCAAGGCGCAGGTGGACGAGTTCGGTTCTGCTGACGCCCTCGTGCATGTCGGCCATGACGGCCCCGGCGCCCGCGCCATCGCTCCTCCCCGTCCGGGCCTGATCATGTTCCTGATCGCCGCTCCGATCGTCCAGATCCTCGTGGGCACCTTGGGAACGCTGACCATTGCCAAGGACAACTACTGGTACGGCGTGGCCGCGTTCATCGGCAACCCGTTCTTCGCGCTCCTCGTGGCGGTAGCCCTCTCCTTCTTCCTGCTGGCCGTTCGCCGCAACTGGTCGCTCAAGGAAACCGGCGAGATCTTCGAAGGCGCACTTCCTCCCATTGCCTCCATCCTCATGGTTGTCGCGGCGGGGGGCGTGTTCGGTGAAGTCCTCCGCACCTCCGGCATCGGCGCAGCCCTGTCCCACACCCTGGACAGCTTGGGCTTGCCGGTGATCGTGCTCGGCTTCGTCATCTCCCTGGCACTCCGGGCTGCCCAGGGTTCGGCAACGGTCGCCATTGTCACGACGACGGGCCTGCTTACCTCCGCTGTGATGGAAGGCGGCTACACGCCCGCCCAGATCGCTGTGATCGTGATCGCCATCGGATTCGGCGCCTTGGGGCTGTCCCACGTGACGGATGCTGGTTTCTGGACCGTGATCAGGTACTACGGGCTTACCGTGACCGACGGTCTCAAGACCTGGACAGTCCTCACCACGATCCTCGGCCTGGCCGGCTTCGTACTGACGTACGTCGCATGGATCCTGGTGGGAGGTTTGGCACACTAATGCGCGCCAAACTCGATCAGCTGGTCATCTCCGCCCTGGCTGATGGCTCTGCTGTTCCGGCTTTCACCTGCTACGACTTCACCACTGCGTTGGCCGTTGTGTCGGCGGCGGAGGAAGCCAGGCTCGGTGTGATCCTGCTGGTAGCACCCAAGACGGCATCCACGCCGAACGGGCTCAGGCTCATCGCAGCACTTCGCGGCCTTGCCGACGACGCCAGCGTTCCGGTGTCCGTCCAGCTGGACCACGCCTCGAACCTGCAGGTAATCAAGGATTCCGTTGCGGCCGGAGCGGATGCAGTCCTGGCCGACGGTTCGTCCATGGCCTACGAGGACAACATCGCCTTGGTCCGCGAAGTCCGTGCCGCCTTGGATGCCCAGGGCGCGTTCGACGTCGTGATCGAAGCAGAACTTGGCGGCCTCGCCGGTGACGAAGACAAGGCTTTCGGTACTGAAGATCCAGCGCCCGACGCCGGCCCGTCCGACGCCGGTACTTCAGTCGCCGGGCTGACTGACCCTCCGCAGGTGGCGGACTTCGTTGCACGCACTGGTGCCCAACTCCTGGCGGTAGCCGTGGGTAACGTCCACGGAAAGTACAAGGGTGAGCCCAACATCCGCTGGGACGTACTCCAGGAAGTTGCTGCGCGGACGGACGTGCCTTTGGTGCTGCATGGCGCCTCAGGCATCCCGGCTGAGCAGCTCGCAAAAGCTCCTTCCATGCAGGTCGGCAAGGTGAACTTCAACACCGAGCTGCGCACCGGAATCCTGGCCACCCTTGAAGCCGAAACCCCCGCGCACCGGGCAGACGGTGAGAACCTCCAAGGCCTGCTGGCTCGATGGAATGGTTCCGCGTGGTCCTTCGCCGGAGCAACGCTGGCGATGCTGAGTGACTGACACAACCCCGCCCTCACAGGCTCTGTAACGCAGGGAGGCTAGGATCAGACCATGATCCTGGCCTCCCTGATTTTTGCCCTGCTTGCGGCGTTGCTCCACGTGTACATCTTCACGATGGAGTCCATCACCTGGACCAAGCCAGCCACATGGAAGCGGTTCAGCGTCACGTCGCAGGCTGATGCCGAAACCACCAAGCCGCTCGCCTACAACCAGGGCTTCTACAATCTGTTCCTGGCCATTGGCGCACTGATAGGCATCATCGCAGTGGCCATGGGTGCGCCCCAAGTTGGCTGGACCCTCGTATTCAGCTGCTGCGGTTCCATGCTCCTTGCGGCGCTGGTGCTCGCAGCGAGCGGCAAAAAGTACCTCCGCCCTGCGGTTCTCCAGGGGACAACGCCGCTGCTCGCCGTCGTGCTTGGCGTGCTGGCTTTGGCGCTGGGCTAGAGCCAGCGGGGCCGATGCCGCCTTAGTGCTCCGGCGGGCCACTCTGCGCTGCGGCCTGGTCCATATAGACAACCTCCCAGTGGTGGCCGTCGAGGTCGCGGAACGCCCTGCTGTACATGAATCCGAGGTCCTTGGGATCGTACGTCTCGGAACCTCCGGCTTCGAGCGCCTTAGTGGCCAGGGCATCAACACCTTCACGGCTGTCGGCGGAGATGGCAACAACGGCCGCAGCCGAGTTCCGGGTGTCCGCGATGGGCTGATCGGTGAACTGGCTGAACTTGTCGTGCGTCAGGAGCATTGTGTAGATGGTGTCGCTGAAGACGACGCAAGCGGCTGTCTCATCGGTGAAGTTTGGATTGATGGAGTAGCCAAGGGCCGTGTAGAAGGCCGTGGAGGCCTCGAGGTCGCTGACGGGCAGGTTCACGAAAATGGACGTAGTCATGGGTTCGATCCTGCCGGTGTTTCGTCATCCCGTCCAGAGCACGACAGGCAGTTGTGGATAACGCTTAGTAAGGTTCCCTCCAGAGAGGCAGGGGGACCACGGTGCGGCTGCAACCTGCTGCATCAAGGACATGGCCGAGCCGCTTGTAAGTCCGGACTACCGCCTGCCTGGACATGACTGCAGTTCCCGGAGCCCGCTGGGCCAGTTCGCGTTCGTAGGCTTGGACTTCCAGATAGTCACGGACCCACAGGGTGACCAGCAGGTTCTGTGCGCCAAGGACTTGGGCACTAAGCCGGCAATTGGGCAAGGCAGCGAAGAAGCGTCCGACGCCGTCAACGTACTCGGCCGGAACGTTCAGGACAAGCGTCACTTCCCGGAGCCCCTGCTGGGCGGACGTGGACGAATCGCATCTCAGCGTCATGTAGCCGGTCGCAAGGAACCGTTCAACCCGCCGTCGGGCTGTTTGAGGCGAAACGCGGCAGGCGGCACCCAACTCGGCCCAACTTGCCCTGCCATCCTTGGCCAACTCTTCCAATAACGCTGCATCGAGCCTGTCCGGGGCGTAGGCGGGGTGCTCGGGCAGGGGCTCCGCTGACATGAGCCGGGCGCGCGCCGGTTCCAGGGTTCCGCTGCGCCATTCCGAGGCCTGCCGGTACAGCTTGGTGACGAAAACGACCTCGCGACGTGTGACGCCGGGCAGTTTTGGAAAGGCGCCGGTGACGATATCCATCAGCTCCTCGTGGCTGGACGCAAAGCAGTCCATGAAGAGGTCGTGCGAGCCCGTCACCAAAGAAACAGTGCCGAACGCAGGCTCAGCGCACAGCCGTTCGATCAGGGCCTCGCTCTCGCTGGGCAAGGACGACAAATGAATGAACGCAGACCACCCGGCGCTGAGATAACGCTGGCCAGGTGCAGGGGTGATCCACGCCTGGCCCTGGCTGGCGAGGGCGTTCCATCTCCTCGCCACAGTGGGCGCGGACAGGCCAAGGGCGTCGGCAATCCGGCTCCATTCGGCGCGTGGATTGATCTGGAGTGCATTCACAATTTCGAGGTCCAGTTCGGAAATTATGGCTGATTCGTTCACTTTCGCCCATCTGATGTGTATTTCAAACGATTTCGAGATCAGTCTAGGCGACGGCCATATCGTCGTGACTCGCATCACTAATCGGCGGGCTAGCCTCAACAGGCCCAAGACCACAAGGAAGCACATGGCAAGCAAGACAGCACCAGCGGCGACGTCAGGAACGACGCGCCGGTCCATTGCGGGAATGATCTTCGCAATGGCATTGATTGAATCATTGAGCGGAGTCACCCAGGGGTACCTGAACCCCATCCTTCCCGCGCTCGGACCCGTCTTCGACATTGACGATCCAACCATCAACGGCATCTTCCTGATCTCCAACGTGAGCTTTGCGGTCCTCACCCCGATCATTTCAAGGCTGGGCGACAGCTATGGATACAGGCTGGTGCTGCGCTGGTCCACAGGTGTGGTGACGCTCGGAGTGCTTCAGATGGCGTTGTGGCCCACGCTGTGGACGGTGACGATTGGCGTGGTCATGCTTACCTGTGTGGTGGGCTTCATCCCCCTCATGATGGGCATCCTGCGCGTTAGCAGCCCTGGACACACGCGCACTGGCGTGAGCGTCATGATCGGGATGCTCATGATCATGGTGGGAGCAGGCGGGCTCCTCGCCGGAATCGTTGGGGTCACCAATCCGACGCTCGGCTTCTGGGTGGCTGTTCCCTTCGCAGTGGTCGCCTTCATCTCTTCCTTCTTACTGCCCGACGCCGGAGTGTCGACTCGTGAGGGCATCGCACTGGCGCCGTTGCTGGCTTGCTCGCTCGGGCTGATTGGTTTTGTTGTGGCGCTCTCGATGGCACCTGAATGGGGTTGGCTGGATGCCCGGACTTTGATTGCTGGCCTGTTGGGGCTCGCCTTGCTGGCCTACTGGGTAAAGCGCGACTACAGCGGCGCCCACGGCAGCCGGTTCGTTGACCTGCGGATGCTGGCAATTCCCCGGATCCGCGCCATTTCCATGGCCACGTTCTTCTTCGGCTTCGCTTCCATCAGCTACTTCGGCACCAACGGCATCTTCCTGCATTCCAACCCGGACAAGACCGGATATGGGTTCGCGCTCAGCCCACTGATGATCGCGGTTGTGTTGGCCTTGGCTTCGGTTCTCTCACTGGTTTCCTCGCTGTTGACGGCACGGGCCCTGCGCCGATTCGGCGAACGTGCCACCTTGGTATTCGCCGGACTGCTGCTCGTAAGCGGATTCCTGGTGATGATCGTGGCCCACGGGACTTTGCCCGGTTACTGCACCGGTTTTGCAATGTTCAACCTGAGCCTGGGAATGTACCAGGCAGGCACCCGCTCGCTGTCCGTGGAAGGTGTTCCCTTGGAAGAAACGTCGACGGCGGCCGGGCTCAACGAGTTGGCCCTTTCCGTTGGAATCGCGGTGGGTGCCGCGGTCGTGAAGCTGCTGTCCTCAGTCTCCGTCGAATCCGGCCGCATCACTGAGGCCGGGCTTCTGTCCATCTGGGGAGCCCTGGCTATGGCCGCACTGGTCGCGGCCGCGGCAAGCGCCCGCTACCCGAAGCGCGAGAACGCAGGGGTGTCCGCATGATCGCCACTGGTCTTAACAGCACGAGCCGCGGCGCCGCCGTCGTACGCGTATCCCAACGCGAGATCGAGGTCCCACTGAAGGCCGCCATCGAGCGGTGGAAGCCGGACCTGCTGAACCTCAGCCACGCCATCCACGCCGATCCGGAGCTCGGCGGCCAGGAGTTCCGTGCCATCAAGCGCGTCAGGCGGCTGCTCCATACGGCTGGCTTCCGCTTCGATGATCGCCAGCCACTCCACGCCACCGCCTTCAGTGCGAGCTACGGAAGCGGTGAACTCGTGGTGGCCCTCTGCGTTGAGTATGACGCCCTGCCGGACATCGGCCACGCCTGCGGGCACAACGTCAATGCTGCCAGTGCTGTCGGAGCAGCGCTGGCCCTGGCGGCGGTGGCCGACGAGCTCGGCATCACTGTCAAGGTGTTCGGAACGCCGGCGGAGGAGACTACAGGCGGCAAAGTGGACCTGATCGCGGAAGGCTTCTTCGAGGACGTCTCGCTGGCGATGATGGTTCACGCAGGTGCGGCCGACGTAGTGGGAGGTTCGTCGTTGGCGATGTCCATGTGGGACGTCCTGTTCGAAGGCCGGTCGGCCCACGCCGCTGCTGCCCCGATGGAAGGAGTCAACGCCCTGGACGCACTTGTCGTCGCGCAGACGGCCATTGCGCTGGCGAGGCAACAACTCCCGATCGCGTCGATCATTTCGCTGATCGTCACCGAGGGCGGAAGCGCCGTCAACGTCATCCCCGAGCGTGCACGGGCGAGCGTTGAGATGCGGGCTCCGAGCATCCAGAAGCTGCGAATCATCCAGGACAAGGTCCGGCGCTGCCTCGAAGCAGGCGCCCACGCCAGCGGTTGCACGCTGGAAGTCACACCAACCGGCAATGACTACGCCGAACTCCGACAAGACCCGTTCCTGTCGGATGCCTACCGGGCAGCCATGACGGCCATCGGACGGGACGTTGTCTTCAATGCCGAGCCAGTGGCCTCAACGGATATGGGGAACGTCTCTCAACTGGTGCCAACCATCCACCCCATGGTTGGCTACGACGTTCGTGGCGCCGCCCATCACACAGCCGAGTTCGCGGCCTTTGGCGCTTCAGCCGGCGCCGACCAGGCCGTACTTGACGGATCGTTTGGCCTTGCCGCGGCCGCGTCTGCTGCCGCCTTGGAGCCGGAGGAACGGAGGCGGTTACTGGGCAGAACGCGCCAGTAGCACCCGGCCGCGGGAGCACCGCTGGTCCCCGCGGCACCCGGGGCGGACAATGGAGTCAACACGCAGGGGCGTGTATTTGTAGGGAGGGCCATGCAGCGGGCAAAGCCGGTTCCGCCTCCCGCCAGCCGGAGCGCGGCTGTGCCGGGAGCCTCAGCTGTGCAGCTGGAACCGTCTGTGCAGCGTGATCCAGCAATCGACCTGGTCCGCTTCATCTGCCTCCTTCTGGTGGTCGCAGCCCACTGCATGATGGTGAGCCCCGTTCTGCACAGGGACGGGAAAGTCACCACGGGAAACACACTCATGGAGCAAAGCTGGTTCACGCCGGTGGTTTGGGTGCTCATGATCGTCCCGTTGTTCTTCGTCCTGGGCGGCGTCACTGGGTTGCAGTCGTGGCGGCGCTTGAAAGCACGCGGCGGCACAGGCTTCGACTTCGCCCAGCTGCGACTGCTTCGCCTGGTCCGCCCCGCCATGGCCCTGCTCGCCGCGATGTGGGCGGGGCTGTGGGCGGCCCTGCTCCTCGGCGTTGATCCACAGGTGATCCAGTTGATGACCACCGGGGCCGCGATGCCCCTCTGGTTCCTGGCCGCGTACCTCACAGCACAAGTCAGCATCCCGCTTATGGCCCGGCTCCATCAGCGTGCCCCACTGTCAACTTTGGGCATTCTCGTAGCGCTGATCATTACCGTCGACTCCCTCCGCGGCGCCGTCCCGGTTCTTGCCTTCGTCAACATGGTGTTTGTCTGGTGCGCAGTCCAGCAGCTCGGATTCCTCATGGCCGACGGCTTTTTTGAGCGTCGCAGCAGAACCTGGCTGGTAGGGGCGATCCTGGTCAGTAATGTGTTGCTCGGGCTGGTGACCGGTGTCGGCGTATATCCGGGCAACATGGTGGTGAACATCAACCCACCCAATCTTTGCCTGCTTCTGCTGGCCATTTCACAGACTGCCACGCTCCAACTTCTGGGCAAAGGCATACGCTGGATCGCCTCTGTGCGTTGGGTCCAGACGATCATCGCGGTGGCGGGCCGCCGGTCCATGACCGTTTACCTCTGGCATCTTCCTCTCCTGGTGGGCATGTCCGGACTCCTCTTGCTCGCCGACTTCCCCAAACCGGCCGCGGGCACAGCGGAATGGTGGTGGGCACGCATCCCCGTCTTCTTCGCCGTCATAGCCCTGCTGCTGCCGGTGGTGCTGCTCCTTGGCCGCCTCGAGAACCGTCCGACGGCGGCCAGCCACGCCCGGGGTCCCTCACGCACCGCTGTGGTGACCGCCGCCGTCGTGGTCCTTATCCCCGTTGCCGATGCCGCCTTCAACGGTCTGACGCTGGCGCTCCTGGGCGGGGGAGCTGCCTGCTTCGCGCTCGCAGTCCTGCTGCTTGGCAGGGTCCCGACGCCGGTGCTGCCGCTGTCCGGGCCGGACGGGACGCCAACGCCCGGGGTAAAGCGGTCCACATTGCCAGCGCAGGGTTTACGTGCCAATCTCGAATCATGACCGAGCACACTGAATCATTGGCAGACTCGTTCCGCGCTGGCGTCACCACAGTTCGAAACGACAAATTCCATCGCTATGAACTCCGTGTAGACGGGGAGTTGGCGGTGATTTCCCAATTCATCGATAGGCCCGGTCACATCGATTTCACCCATACCGAGACAAAGTCGCAGTTCAAAGGCCAGGGGCTGGCCAAGGTGCTGGCACATTTTGCCTTGGACGATGTGGTGGCATCCGGTAAGCGCATCATTCCGCATTGCCCGTACATCGCCGCATACCTGCAGAAGCATGAGGGCTACGAGCAGGACGTCGATTGGCCTGCCGAGAAACCCGTGGGCGAGCCGGAGAACGAGTAGGGTTTTCGGGTCTCGTTTGACGCCTGCAGGGGCGCTGATAATGGACGCCTCCCAACTGAATAGTGCACCTTCCTGCCGGATCGTGTCGCTGAAATTGCGAGTAATTTAACCCCCTAGTCGTAAGTACCCTGCGATTCAAGTCATCCCGGAATTTGCTGTCACACTGGGCTTATGGGGAGCGATTTTGATACTGGTTCCAGCGGCGGAACCATCACCGCTGGACCAGTCACTGATCAGGTAATAATTGCGATGGTCCGCGGAGGCGACACCGATGCCTTCGACTCGTTGTACCGGCGGCATTTGGCTGCTGCGCAATACGTTGCGCGGGCGAATACTGATAACCCGAGTGACGCCGACGACATCGTTGCCGAGGCATTCGCATCAGTGTTCCAAGCCCTTAGCAGCGGCAAAGGACCGCGGGAGTTCTTTCGCGCCTACCTGCTGACAGTCGTGCAGCGGACGGCGCATGCACGGAACCGGAAAGCAAGGCTCACCCAGTCCGCCCCTGACGACGCCATGCTGGATACCGCCGTCGTCGATGCTGATCCCATCCTGAAGGAATTCGAATCCTCGGCCGTGGCGGCGGCGTTCAAGTCGCTGCCAGAACGTTGGCAAGCGGTGCTCTGGCATGTGGACATTGAGGGCATGAAGCCCGCCGCTGCTGCGCCGTTCATAGGTATCAGCCCCAATGGAGTGTCGTCTCTGCTCATACGGGCAAGGGAGGGACTGCGTCAGGCTTATTTGCAAAACCACGTGGTGGTGGCTCCGGACGATGAGTGTTCGGAGTATTCCGGCCAGTTGGGCAAATATGCACGGAACGCCCTGAAACGGACCTCACACGAAAAGGTCACTGCGCATCTGGAGACGTGCTCAAAGTGCACTGCACTGCTGTTTGAACTCAATCACATCCAAGGTGCCATGCGGGCGGCTCTCTTCCCCCTGGTGACCGGCATCGTGTTGACGCCTGGCGCGGTTGCGGGATTGCTCTCAGCATCGAACTCTTCCACCCTCACAGGGGAAGGCCCGGCAACCGTTCGATCCCTCGGCCACGTGGGGAAGGTTGCTGCTGCTGCGGCCGTTGCTGCAGGGGTGGCGATTTTTGGTCTGGTCGCGTGGTTCGGGCAGTCCGGTGCCCAGGTCAATAACGCCGGCGATGCTCCAAGCACCTCCGCCGCGTCACCCTCGGCATCCAGCCCCACGGCGTCCAGCCCCTCGGCGTCCAGCCCCACAACGAACGCACCCATCGTGCCGTCCCCAGCTCAGTCAGCGATGCAGTTGCCGCAACCTTTTGTACCCGTAGAGGTTCGGCCGCATCCTGTGTTCGAGGAAATTGCCAAGCAGCGGGCAGCAGTCGTCACGAACTCCGGAACAGTGTCCTCGACCACCGAGGCCACGCCTTCAACGGCTGCCCCGTCACAGACGGTCGACGCTGTTTTTGGCATGGAAGCTGGGGGCGGAGTACTCGAGCGCGATATCAGTGTGGGCTTTTCACTTCTGGGAGGCCCGGCATCAGGTTCCGGTGAAACAACCTTCAGCTTGCCGGAGAATGCCACCTTCATCCCGGGGAAATTCTCGGCACCGACCGGATGGGCCTGCTCAGATCCTGCTGCGGACAATCGGTTGATCCGCTGCACCACGGCGTCCATCGAATCGGCCAGCCTGGCATTCAAGATGGGCGTTTCCCTTGGGAATCCGGAAGTTGGCAGCACGTTGAACTATCAATTCGGCGGTCAACACGTCCTTACCAAGTCCTTCGCCAACGGTTTTCACTAGGCGCTGGCGGCTTCCAAAACTTTTTCTATTTTCTCCGTCACGATTCGGCCGTGGCCAACACTAAGAGGCTGACAATATCTGTGCGCATCGGCTTCCTTGGAAGCGGAAGCACCAAGCGCAGCTGCCTGGGACTTGAGCCTGGGGCGCTTGGGGACGATGGAAAGATAAGCAACAGCCGTGAAGAATTCTCTCCTGGCCAGAACCTTGGTGATACTTCTCTCCACCCTTACCGCTGCTTCAGCGCTGGGCGGCCTTCAACTTTCTCCTGCGCAGGCGGTAACGCCATCAAAGCCACCTACCCCGTCAACATCCTCGACGCCCGATGCTACGCAGCCTGGCACTGTGGTGTTTTCGGAGAATTTCGAGCACGGCAGCCCCAACTCCGCCCTGGGTGCGCAGTCCTACTCCGCTTCCGGGTCAAAGCATTATGTTGGCAAGGGCGGCCAGTCGTACACAGGTTCTCCAGCTTGGATCGACGCCTCCAGGTGCAATGGCGTTATCCTGAGCTACCGGAATTCGACCACGCCCAGATGGGCGCAGTCCGGAACGGCGGCCGAAGGCAAGGACAACAGGTGTGCCGAGCTCGCGGATATCCGCAGCTATCAGTACATGCGCATGTTGGCCTTGGCCATGGGTCAACAGTTCACCCCAGCTTCTCCCAGTACCAATCACGTCAACAGCTCATACACTGAATGCCCGTCCAGCAGTTCCAGCGGATCGGCGTGCGATGCCATCCCGTCCGGTCCCACGGATGGAGTGATGTTCAGGACGGCGAGCCCCATCCCGGTGACCGCGGGCCACTATTACACTTTTGGCCTGAATACGGCGTACATGAATTGCGGCCTGGCTGCGGGCGATCCGTCCTATCAATTCGCCACGGTTGATAGTGCTGGGGCGGTCACAGCCATCGGGAATCCACTTAACGGGTGCCAAACCTCGGACGATCCCAACGTGGAGTCCTTCCAGCAACAAGTGACCAGCGACGTCGGCGGAACTCCAGGAACCGTCACCAGGACCGTCAACATCAACTCGATGACGTCGAACACGGCGATCCAAGCCACCGGAAAGTCCCTGTCGCTTGAAATGTGGAACAACAATGGCACCACCAACGGGAACGATGGCGCCTTTGACGATGTGCGCCTGATGGACGTGACTCCGCAATTGAAGCAATCCTTCACGCCCGCGGTGGTGGGCCCCGGCGGGATTTCCACCCTGACCCTCACCGTCACCAATACCAGCGAGCTCAACGCGAAGCATGACTGGTCCATCAACCAGGTGCTCCCTTCCGGACTGACGATCGCCGGGCGCCCAAACATCGGGGGAACGTGCGTTCAGGTTCCCGGAACCGATCCATTCCTTCGTTTGGCAGATGCCGGCAGGGGAAGTCTCTCGATCTCCGGCGGCGATCTCCGTCGGGGTCAGGCCTCGTGCACCGTTGAGGTGGATGTGACAGTTGCGGCCGAGGGCACATATTCCAGCGCATCCACGGACATTGCAACAAACTTGAACGCACCCGCTCAGGCGTCCCTCGTGGTCCGGGCTCCCCGGATCACGCTGGGCAAAGCGCTGACCACCGCCCGCGCTGCCGTCTCGGACCAATTCACCATGGAGATCCGTGCGGGGTCTCCTACCGGTCCCGTGGTAAATGCCATCAATCACTCCACTACCTCAGGGTCTTTGGCAGACATCGCCGCTGGTAGTGGTGTCACAGGTCAGACTACGGCCAATGCAGGCACTACCTACTACCTCACGGAAGCGGGCGGCATCCCGTCCAATTACCTCCGGAGCATCACCTGTACGGACGCGGCTGGCCTGCAACCGAATTTGCCTGCGGGAGCAGCGGTTGACCGGCCGTTTGCACTTACACCCGTCGCTGGCGCAGACATCAACTGCATTCTGGCTGGCACCTCTGCGTCACTTCCAGGCCTCGGGTTTACTCACGGCGCTGATGCCTCCGCTATCCACTCGCCGGCGCAGGCGGGGGATGTGATTCGCTACAGCTTTGGGGCAACGAACAGTGGGAACGTGCCATTGAGGGATGTGGTCATCAACAACACCCTTGCCGGACTTCCGGAATTGGCATACTCGTGGCCCGGAATCCCAGGCCAGTTGCTACCGGGGCAAACACTGACCGCTGTTGCTGCCTACAGGATCACCCAAACAGACCTCGACGCCGGTAGGGTCGCCAACTCGGCTACGCTCGCCGGCGTTCCAGGCGCCGGCGGCCTCACGGCCTCGTTGCCGGTGGCCACGGATACGCTGTTGTCGCCGGATGCACGCCTTGAATTCTCCACTACTGCAGATGCCTCTGCGGTGGGAGATCCAGCTCAGGTGGGCCAGGTCATCACATATAACTTCACTGCGAAGAACGCCGGAAACGCCGCCCTCAAGGCCGTCTCCATTGAGGATCAGGTGCCTGGACGCGGGCAACTGGCCTACGCGTGGCCCGGAGCCGCCGGTGAACTGCTGCCTGGTGAAACTGTGACTGCTTCGGCAAGCTACAAACTCACGTGGTGGGACGTCAAAGCGGGCAACATCACTAACGCGGCAACAGCTACGGGGAAGGCCTCGGCAGGTGGGTGGGTAACCACGCATCCTGCCACAACGGCAATAGCATTCCCGCGGACAGGGCAGAAGGAGACTGCGGAGGCTTTCCAACGGCTGGCAGTTCAATCAGAACGAGAGGCCGCATCGCGCGCCGTTCCGAATGGGTCAGTCTCGAAACAGCCCGAGGAGCAGGGTCAGCCCGGCGAGTCCGTGACCGCTACCAATTCATCGGCCGGAGCATTGGCCTCCACGGGAGTCACTCTTACCTTGCTGCCGGTTGCTGTCCTCATCCTTTCCGGTCTGGTCCTGTTCGTAATGGGACGCCGCAAAGCTGTCCGGAGTCAGGAGCAGGTCTAGGTACTGGAGCGTTTCTTCTGCCACTGCCAGGCGTGCCAGAACAGGAGGGCGGCCGTGACCAGGATGGTCCCTGGAATCACGTAGGGCACGGACTGGAGGACCATAAAGTTTACCTGGGCTGAAGGACTTGGCGCCGTCGGACCGGTCATTGCCGCGACGGCGTCGAAAGCCCAGAAGCAAAACCACACCAACCCAGCGTCCAGCACCCAAAGGGCCACGACGAAGGGGTTCACGAGTACCCGCCTCCGCCCCCGTTCAGGGGCTTCCGGGTCGTGTGGACTCACTGCCCGCACCGCATTCCCGTGTTCATCGATCTCGCGGAATCCGATCCGCTCGTGTACGTCGTCAGCCACTGGTCCCCCAACCGTCGAGTTTCTGTGCCGTTGACTCTACAGCTCTTGGCTATAAGCCGGGGTATTTTCCACGGGGCCAGCTTCCAACAAAAGTCAACGACGCGTCCTCGTCCCCACATTCGGCGAAAATACTGGCATCAGGCGAAATAGATCACAAAAGTTTGACGAAAAGGTAAGCCTAAGTAAGGCTTACCTTGCTAACAAGCGCCCAATGATGGAAGGAAGCTGACGTGACGTCACCAAGTGTCGAAGAGCGGATCGCTCAGGAGCAGGACTTTGGCTCCAAGGTGGAACTGGCCCTCGCTGCCACAAACCAGCTGTTCAACGCACGAAATTCGCCCAGCTATGTGGCGCAGGTTCTTCAGGGAGTCAACGCTGTCTCCACAAAAGTCCAGCGCACAGCCCGGCCCTTCACCGGCGTCGCGCATGCAGAACTGAAGGCCCGCGTTGTTGCCGTCGATCTTGAACGTCCGCTGCCGGATATGGCTGCTGCCCTGGAGGAGCTTGACGACCTCTACCTCAAGGACGCGATCTACTTCCACGATGCCCGTTACGCGGCGCACCTGAACTGCCCGGTGGTCATTCCCGCGTTGGTTGGTGAAGCCGTACTTTCGGCCATGAATTCCTCCATGGACACGTGGGACCAGAGTGCCGGCGCCACCATGATCGAGCGGCGACTCATCGATTGGACTGCCGAGCGTATTGGATTTGACGCCGCCGCCGATGGCGTCTTTACCTCGGGCGGGACCCAGTCCAATTTCCAGGCGCTGCTGATCGCCCGCAACCACGCCGTGGCGAAGCTCCGTGCCACGAATGGCGACGCGCGCCTGCCGCACCTTCTGGACCGACTCCGGATTTTCACGTCTGCAGACAGCCACTTCAGCATCCAGAAGTCCGCTTCCATGCTCGGGCTCGGCTTCGATGCAGTGATCTCCGTGCCCACCTCCGACGATCACCGCATGGATCCCACCGCACTTGCGGCTGCTTTGGCGGAAGCGCACGACGCCGGGCTGGTGCCTATGGCGGTCGTGGCCACTGCCGGGACCACCGACTTCGGCTCGGTTGATCCTCTCTCCGAACTGGCGGCCTTGGTGCGGGCCTATGATTCCTGGCTGCACGTCGACGCAGCCTACGGCGGCGGCCTTATCGTCTCTGGCCGTTACCGCCACCTCCTGAACGGGATCCACCTGGCCGATTCCGTCACTATTGACTTCCATAAGACCTTCTTCCAGCCCGTTAGCTCCAGCGCAGTCCTGGTCCGCGCAGGCTCCATGCTGCGCCACGTCACCTACTACGCGGACTACCTGAACCCGGAGAGCGCCGCGAAGGCTGAAATTCCCAACCAGGTGGACAAGAGCATCCAAACTACCCGCCGCTTTGATGCCCTGAAGCTGTGGCTCACCTTACGCATCATGGGCGCCGATGCCATTGGTGCGCTGTTCGACGAAGCAATCGACCTCGCCCGCCGTGTGGGAACCCTGTTAGTGGATGATTCAGAGTTCGAACTCGCCGCCGCAGCGCAGTTGAGCACTTTGGTATTCCGCTACCGTCCGGCCGTTGACGGCGTGATCTTGGACGAGGATGCCTCAGACGTCATCAACCCTGCAATCCGGGCAGCAATCTTCGCTTCGGGCGAAGCCGTGGTTGCCGGCACCAAGGTGGCTGGCCGCCACTACCTCAAATTCACCCTCCTCAACGCCGAGGCCTCCCTGAGGGACATCCAGGAAATCATCGAACTTATCCGCCGGACGGGCGCCAGCCTGCTCGCGACCACCACGGAGGCTGCAGCGTGAGCACCCCGGACAACAGCAGGATTTACGACGTCGCTGGCATCGGCGTCGGGCCTTTCAATCTGGGCTTGGCCGCGCTGGCCGAGCCCGTGGAAAACCTCGACTGTGTCTTCCTGGACCGTCGCGAAACCTTCGACTGGCACCCGGGCATGATGCTGGAGCCCGCGCACCTGCAGGTCCCGTTCATGGCTGACCTTGTCACCCTGGCCGATCCGACGTCGCCGTACTCGTTTTTAAACTTCCTCAAGCAGACCGGGCGGTTGTACCGCTTCTACATCCGGGAAAACTTCTACCCGCTGCGCGCGGAATACAACCAGTACTGCCAGTGGGTGGCCGGCCAGCTTGAGTCGGTTCGTTTTAGCACAGATGTGCTGGATGTGGCGTACGACGACGGCGTGTACCGCCTTTCGGTGCAGGGTCCGGATGGCGCTGAGGTGCTTCGCGCCCGCCGGTTGGTCCTGGGAACCGGTACCTCGCCGTATGTCCCGGACTCCTGTGCAGGGATTATGGACGGCGGCGGAGTTGTCCTCCACAACGCCGAGTACCTGTCGAGGAAGAGTGAGCTGCAGTCCAAGCGCAGCATCACCATCGTCGGCAGCGGCCAGAGTGCCGCGGAGCTTTACTACGAACTCCTTCAGGAAATCGACGTGTACGGCTACCAGCTCAACTGGGTGACCCGCTCCGGCCGCTTCTTCCCATTGGAGTACACCAAGCTGACGCTGGAGATGACCTCGCCCGAGTACGTGGACTACTTCCACTCGCTGCCGGGGGAGCAGCGCGATTCCCTGATCAAGAGCCAGAAGAACCTGTACAAGGGCATCAACTCGGACCTGATCGACGATATCTACGATCTCCTGTACACCAAGAGCCTCTCCGGCATGGTGGACACTCAGCTGCACACCCACTCGTCGCTAACAGCCGCTGAATGGAACGCCACCACCCGCACTCACAATCTGCAGTTGCACCATGAGGAACACGGCCGCGATTACAGCCTGGAGTCCGAAGCCGTGGTTCTCGCCACCGGCTACACGTACAAGGAACCCGCCTTCCTGGCCGGCATCCAGGACCGGATCCGCCGCGACGCCAAGGGCCGCTTCGACGTCGAGCGCAACTATGGAACCGGCGTCGAACCTGGGGAAATCTTCGTCCAGAACGCTGAGCTTCACACCCACGGTTTCGTCACGCCGGACCTTGGCATGGCCGCTTACCGCAACTCCTGCATCCTGCGGGAAATTACCGGCCGCGAGGTCTATCCGATCGAGCGGAGCATCGCGTTCCAGCAGTTCGGTGCGCCAGCCTCCCTTATCGCGGCGACTAAGGACACCCTGGGGGCCGCTGTATGAGCTTCACATTCCGCCCAGTCGACCCCGTAGGGGATGCGCCGGTCCTCCACAGCTGGGTGAGTCAGGAATATGCCCGTTTCTGGGGCATGGTCTCGGCCACCGAGCAGGACGTTGTGGAGGAGTACTCGCGGATCGCCGAATCGGGTCACCATCAGGCGTTCCTGGGGCTCGACGACGGCGTGCCCGCTTTCCTCATGGAGCGGTACCGTCCCGAGTCATCGCCGTTGGCAGACGTTTACGAGGTCCAGGGCGGCGACGTGGGAATGCACCTCCTGGTGTCTCCGCCCAGTGGCGACCCGCAGCCCGGCTACACCACAGCCGTCATGCAGTCGGTGATGACGGAACTATTCGCTGATCCCGCAGCCCAGCGCGTCGTCGTCGAGCCCGACGCCCGTAACCACAAGATCCATGTGCTGAACCAGAAGGTGGGCTTCCGGCCGCACGGCGTGGTGACCCTTCCCGCCGTCGATCCTGCCGAAGACCACAAGCAGGGGCTCCTGAGCTTCTGCACGCGCGAGGATTTCCTCGCAACCCTGACCCCGATTCTGGCCGCGATTGCCGCGGCGACCAGAGGAGATTTCCTGTGACCACCACTGCTGAAACTTCCCTCCACGAGGCAGCCGAACCTGTATCCCACCTGACCCCGGAGCGCTGGGCCGTGGCCAACAGGCACTTGATCCGAAAAGCCATTGCCGAGTTCTCTCACGAACGCATCCTGGTTCCGGAGCTGATCCGTGAGGAGGGCGCCGGCGTCGGGCTGTACAGGATTGTCAGCGACAACGCCAGCGTTGAGTACCGCTTCCGTGGGCGGCTCTTGGCGCTTGAACACTGGTCCGTCTTCCCGGAATCCATTGCCCGAATCCGCGATGGTGCGGAGCTGCCGCTGGACGCGCTGGACTTCATCACGGAGTTCCACGAGGCACTGTACATTCGGCAAGAGATGCTGCCCATGTACCTCGAGGAAATCAGCAGCACGCTGGCCAGCCACGCCTACAAGCAGGGCAAGCCCTTTAGCTCTGCCGAGCTGGCGGCGGGCATCACCCGCGGCATGGACCGGGCGGCCGATTTCCAAGCGATCGAGCACAGCATGACCGAGGGGCATCCGTGCTTCGTTGCCAACAACGGCCGGTTGGGTTTCGGCATCTCCGATTACCATGCGTTCGCGCCCGAAACCGGTGCTGTGGTGAAGCTTCAGTGGATCGCGGTCCATCGCAGCAAAGCCGTTTTTACGTCGAGCGCAGGGTTGGATTACCGGGCCCACTTCGAGGCTGAGCTCGGACCCGCAACTCTGGCATGGTTCAACGCGGAACTTGCCGCTTCAGGCCTTGATCCTGAGGACTACCTGCTCATGCCGGTGCACCCCTGGCAATGGGACAACAAGCTCACTGTGACGTTCGCGGCAGAAATCGCCCAGCGCCACATCGTAAACCTGGGCAGCGGCGAGGACTCCTATCAGGCACAACAGTCCATCCGTACGTTCTTCAACACCACGTCACCGGAGAAGGCGTACGTCAAAACGGCCATGTCCGTGCTGAACATGGGCTTCATGCGTGGTCTTTCCCCGCAGTACATGAAGGCAACACCGGCCATCAACGATTGGCTGCAGGAACTGATCGGCAATGACCAGGAGCTCCAGAACCGGGGCTTGGCCATGATCCGTGAAACGGCGGCCATCGGGTACCACAACCACTATTACGAGGCTGGATCGGCTAAGGGCTCGCCATACCGGAAGATGCTCTCGGCTCTGTGGAGGGAAAGTCCCCTTCCGATGCTCAAGGACGGCCAGCAGTTGGCCACCATGGCGTCCTTGTTGCATGTGGATTCCTCCGGCGCATCAGTGGTCTCAAGCCTGATTCAGCGCTCCGGGTTGGCTCCAACAGATTGGCTGGGCCGCTACTTCGAGGCCTACCTCGTTCCGTTGATCCACTGCCTCTACGAGTATGAGCTCGCGTTCATGCCTCACGGCGAGAATGTCATTCTGATCCTCGAGGACGGGGTGCCGGTACGGGCGATCATGAAGGACATTGCCGAGGAAATCGTGGTCATGGGGGACCGGCTGGACTTGCCGGAGGAAGTCTCCCGCATCAAGGCTGAGATCCCTGCCGAGGAAATGGTCCTCGCGATCTTCACTGACGTGTTCGACTGCATCTTCCGTTTCCTCGGGGCCATCCTTGTGGAGGACGGGACGCTGCGCGAAGACGAGTTCTGGGAGACGGCAGCTGCCGTGGTTCGCGAATATCAGGAACGGCATCCGGAACTAGCGGACCAATTCGCCATGCATGATCTGTTCGCTGCGGACTTCGAGTTGTCCTGCCTTAACCGGCTGCAGTTGCGGAACAACCAGCAGATGCTCGATATCTCGGATCCGTCCGTTGGATTGCAGATGGCCGGCCGACTGGCCAACCCCTTGGCAAAGTTCGCTTAAGCGGAAAATTGGCGGAGGCGCCGCCGGGAAAAATTGCTTCATCCGGTGGCGCCTCCTCATGACTGGCTGCCTGATCCGACCCCAGGCAGCTGCCACGCCTATGTAGTGCTGGTTGCCGTTAAATCGTGTTGCGAAAAAGGGCACGGCTTGGCGGCATTTTCCTATTCCGTGGCGTTTCTTTTATCAGGCTGACCGCCTGTAGCGGAGGCCAGCGATTGCCCGGTCGCACTCCGCTCGCGACGTGGGGAAATCCAGGAATTCCACGAGCGTTCGCCGCCCAACGCCCATGTGTAGCCCGTCGATGAGCTGCAGACAGCGGAACAATGCCTCGTAGCTCTCCCGCTTGCGGGTCATCATGGTGTGAATACTTCCGCGATGATAGGCCGCAGTGGCTTCCACTGCCGTAAGTTCCCTTCGGCATATCTGTCCCATTTCGGCCAACATTTCCCAGCTCAGCAGCTTGCCGCCTTCAGACCATCCCAGATGAAGGGTCGCTATCGTGTGTCTTTTCCGCCGGGCGCTTGGGCGGAGAGACATTTCATGGATCAGCCGTTCAAAGTGCGCCATGGTTGCAAGCCCCGTATAGACGTCCGTGCAGGAGAAGGGCTCGAGGCGTTCATTTTCCGTTGCCCATCCCTCGACGAGATCCCGCATGGAACCGTCATCGGCAGGCACGCCTGCCGCTTCAAAAAAGGCACTGAAATCCTGCATGGTTTCGCGGACTCCAACGCCGTGATAGGCGCGGGACGCTCCGAGGTTCTTGGCAGACATGTGCAGCTCACCACCCTCCGCTTGGGCCTTCAGCATGTCCTCGACTTCAGGAACCAGCCAGTCACCCGGGAATAGCCATCCGGCCTGCTCACTACGTTGTCGCCAGCGCCCACGGAGCTGTAAGGACCTGCTTTCGATTTTTAGATGAGCGCGTTGATCTTTCATGTCCAATGAGTGCCTTTGATCGCTAAGTCATGACGCAATTTCGTCCAAATACTGGACATCGCTCTCGCTTGGCATGGTTCCATCCGCAGGTCAGAAAAAGTTTTCGCTTTTTGCGGCATGAACTTTTCCTAGACCGCACTCATTGACTGGAGACCAACCCTGCCGGACGCAAATGGATGGTCTCTCTTGATGTAACTGTCTTGCTCGTCGGTTGAGGGGTCGACCGGGTCACTGTTCTTTGGAAGGAACCCCTTGAAGTATCCGGTTGGGAAGATTACGGCGTTCGTTGCCGCGTTGATGATGGTCCTGGGAGGGCTTTCATTCGGGACGCTGGGCTTCGGGACACCGGCTCAGGCTTACGAGATCGCAACCGCCCCGGCGAACCTCAATGGCCCCGGTACCATCGCCACACTTTCGATGCCTGGATCTAATCTGACCACCACCTATGGCATGTCGGGAAATACCTGGATGGTGGGCCGGTCAACGATGGGCAGCCGTGGATATGTGCCATCTGATTTCTCACAGAACATCGTAACCGGGGCCTCTGCCGTCGAATTTGCCACTCACGCAGTCAACAATTGCGCAGCAACCGGCACTTGCAGCGGTTTGGGGACTGTCACCATCGCTTTCAACCAACCGGTGAGGAATCCCGTACTTAACATCGCTGGCCTCGGCGGAGAGGTTCACTTGGATGAGACTGACAACGGGAGTGTTGACCGACAATCCCAGTTGAGCGCCGTCCTAAACCTCACAACCCCTGGCCTGACGATGACCAAGCTGTCGGGTGGCAACCTTTCGGTGGTAAACAACGCCATCACAACTAGCAACAACAATGCCGGAACGGCGTGTAATACGAGTGTGCAGACCGGCACACCCGACCCTGTCGACGCACAGGCTACGGCAGGATGTGGATCGGTCCGCATCAACGGCATCGTGAACACGTTGACTTTCAACATCAGCAGCGTCTTCGTTCCAGTCAACAGCGCGATGCCTGGTTACACCGACAACGACATCACACACATCGGAGACCACAACCAGGACAACTTCGTCATTGCGATGAGCGCTCTGCAGGATTTCGGTGATGCTCCGGCCAGTTATGACCAAGGCAGTGCTGCCCGGGCTGTTCTGTCGGACGTGACGCTTGGGCCGAATGTCACTGAGGACAACGCGACGGTTGCCAACGGCACTGCCTCGCCGAATGCGGGTCCGACGGCGGCCCAGGACCTGATGGACGACGGCGTGGTGCTGGCTCCGATGGTGCAGGGTGCTACCAGCTACTCGACAACGGTGGCGATCAGTGGGGCCAGTAAAGCAGGCATGACCTGTGGGTGGATTGATTTCAACAAGGACGGGATTTTCAATAACACTGCCGAGCGGGCCTGCGCTTCCTTCTTGGCAGGCGCCACGACCGCCACACTGACCTGGGCGTCGATCACTTCCGTGACTGCGGGGACGACGTATGCGCGCTTCCGGATCGGCTACACCACCGCCCAGGTCCAGCTCCCGATCGGACCCTCCGATGCCGGCGAAGTGGAGGACTACATCTTCACGATCGCTCCTGCCGCTGCTCCGGCGATCACGCTGGTGAAGACCGTGAACAAGACCACCCTGGTGGCCGGTGAAACCGCCACGTACACGTTCGTGGCGAAAAACACGGGCAACGTGATACTTACCGGAGTCGTGATCACCGAGACCCAGTTCTCCGGAACGGGCACGATCTCACCCTTGTCCTATGCCTGGCCGGGCCTTCCGGGCATCCTGTTGCCCGGGCAGTCCGTGACGGCGACCGCAACGTATGTGGTCACGGCGCCCGATGTCACCACGGGGTTGCTGACCAACACGGCGAAAGTCACCGGAAACCCGCCCCTGGGGTTGCCCGTCACGGCAATCGATGACGCGCAGGTCACCGCACCGGCGGCGTGGAAGATCAAAAAGACGGCGACGGTCAACGGGGGAGTTCCCGCGAACGGGTCCGTCAACCCGGGCCAGACCATCGTGTACACGGTCACGGCCACCAGTATCAGCGGCACCATCACCGGGGTCGTGCTGAAGGACAACCTGGGGGAGGTCCTGGATGATGCGACGTTCGTGTCAGGGTCCGCGTCCCTGGTAATCGGCACCGGAACACCGGTGGCGGTGGCCAACCCGGTGCCGCCCTCCACCCTGCTGGCTACCGCGGCGTTCACACTGCCGGCCGGGCAGACAGCCACCTTGAAGTACAGCGTCCTGGTCAAGACAGGGGCGTGGAACAAGGAGCTTGTCAACATGGTGACGGGCACGGCGGCCACCACCGCACCGCAGACCTGCGCACCCGGCTCCAGCGCCCCGGGTCCTGACTGCACCACCACCCACCGAACCCCGGGCAAGGTGTTGATCGAGAAGATCGGCGAGTCCTCCGGCGGTACCTGGGTGCCGATGGCCGGGTCCACCTGGGCGGTGCACGTGGATAACAACGGAACCCCCGGTACCGTGCTGGGAAGCCCGGCCGTGACTGCCGTGGCCGGGCAAACGGGCCGGTTCCAACTCGAAGGGATCCAGCCCGGAACGTACTGGCTTGCAGAAACCAAGGCCCCGGCCGGGTTCAGCCTCCTGGCCGAACCGGTGAAATTCACCATCGCCGCCACCGGTGCCGTGACCCTGGGCCAGGGTTCCCAAGGTCAGGGGTCCGGTGGTGGCGTAGTGACCAGCACCGACGCTGACGGTGACGGAATTTTCCTGCTCACGGTCCGGGACGTGCCTGCCTTGGAGTTGCCCGAGTCCGGCGGCATCGGCTGGTGGCCCTTCACCACCACCGGATCAGCCCTGCTGATCGGCGCCCTCGCCCTGACCCTTGCCGCCAACCGCCGCCGCCGGCAAGAGCCGGTCAGTACCTAGAAGAAGAGTTCCCCAGGCCCCGTGTGTGTTGCGGGGCGGGGCAGCAAAGTGTTCATTTCCGAGCATCAGCACCACCAGCATGAAAAACCATCACGATGAAAGAGGAATACACAGTGAGTAATCACCACACCGGGCGGGTTTGGAAGACCGCCGCCGCTACGATCGCCGGGGCGGTGTTGGCGATGTCCTTCTCCGTGGCCCCGGCGTCGGCTGCGCCCCTGGTTGACGGGAACAAGACCGGTTCCATCACGGTCCACAAGTTCGAACGTCCCTCCACTCCGACGGGCCTGCCGAACAACGGCACGTCCGTGGATACCACCGGCCTGACACCGTTGGCCGGTATCGAGTTCACGATCCAGCAGGTCAACACCATCGACCTGTCCACCAACGCCGGCTGGGACGCCGCGCACAACCTCTCCGGCGTCTTCGCCCCGGCCAACCCGGCGGGCTCGATCACCGGCGCCGGGTACACCCTGGGCGCTGCCCAGGCGAAGACCACCGACGCTGCCGGCACCGCCGGTTTCACCGCGTTGCCGGTGGGCCTGTACCTGGTGACCGAAACGAACTACCCGGCCGGTGTGACGCCGTCGGCTCCGTTCCTGGTGTCCGTGCCGTTGACGGACCCGGATAACAAGGACAACTGGATCTACGACGTCCACGTCTACCCGAAGAACTCCGTTGCCGGGGCCGAGAAGACCGTCACGGATGCCCCTGACGTCAAACTCGGGGACCAGATCGACTTCACGATCACCGGTGACATCCCGAACGAAGCCGTCATCGATGGCTACAAGATCGTGGACGTCCTGGACCCGAAGCTGACCTACGTCGGCGCGTCCGCGACCCTCGTTGACGGCACGCCCATCACGGCCGGCACGGACTACACCGTGAACTTCGACGCCGCGACCAACACCGTCTCGGTCATCTTCACCCCCGCAGGCCGCGTCAAACTCGCTGCACACACCGATACCCGTGTTCAGGTCATGGTCAACACCAAGGTCAACACCATCGGTGAGATCGAAAACGAAGCTGTCGTGTACCCGAACGCTGCCAGCTTCACCACCACCCCGGGCCAGCCCGGCGGCCCGATCGTCACGCCCCCGGTCGTGACCAAGTGGGGCGAAATGACGCTGCAGAAGGTCAACGAGAACGGTGCAGCCCTTGCCGGCGCCGCGTTCTCCGTCTACACCAACGAAGCCGACGCCAAAGCCGGGACCAACCCGGTGGACCTCAACGGCCAGACGGTCTTCACCGTCGCCGCTGACGGCACCCTGACGATCTCGGGCCTGCGGTACTCGGACTGGGCCAACGGCGCAGCCGTGGCACCCGGAACCCCGGACTACCGCACGTACTACCTGGTAGAGACCACCGCCCCGACAGGCTATGAACTGCTCGCCGAGCCGGTCTCCTTCCTGATCAACGCCGCCAGCACCACGGTCGGTATCGACCTGAGCGTGAAGAACATCCCCTCCAACAGCGGCTTCCAGCTGCCGCTGACCGGTGGCGTGGGAACCGGCATTCTCTACGCAGCCGGTGCCCTCCTCGTCGTCGGCGCGGCCCTGATGTTCGTCCGCAACCGCCGCACCAGCAACAACTAACACCAACACCAGCAACAGCACCACCGCTGGTAAACAACACAACGGGGGCCGCTACCCGCGGCCCCCGCAGTGACCCCAAGTGGGGAAGAACGCCAACCACGCGCTCTTCCCCACTTGCATTCCCGTTTGCACTTCATAACTGCTGCAGTCTTCATAACTGCTGCACGCTTCACAACTGCCCTCTTCCAACCGACTCACCCAGCTACAGGATTTTGATGACACAGGCACCAACCCGCACCCGTCGTGGACTCCGGCATCTGACCGGACCGTGGAGCCGCCAACGGCTCCTGATCGTGCTGGTGGCGGTCATCGGCGTCGGAATCCTGCTTTATCCCACGGCCGCAGCCTGGTTCTCGGACCGGATCCATGCCACCGAGATCAGCGGCTACGTGGATTCTGTCCAGACGATGAACCCCTCCGCAAAGAAGTCGCTCCTGGACCAGGCCCGGGAGTTCAATGACGAACTGCCCTCAGGACCTCTCCGGGACCCCTACTCCTTGAATGAAGCAGGCGAGCAAACCACCATCGGCGCCGGCTCCGAGGCGTATAAGGAGATGCTGGCGGTCGGGCCTGGAGGCATGATGGGCCGCATCAGCATTCCCTCTATCCACGCCGATTTACCCATCTTCCATGGCACTGACGAGGACACCCTCTCCAAAGGAGCGGGTCACCTTTTCGGGTCTGCGCTGCCCGTGGGCGGCAAAGGCACCCACAGTGTGTTGAGCGCTCATTCAGGATTCGTCAACGCCACCCTCTTCGATGACCTGGACAAAGTCCATGAAGGCGACGTCTTCAGCATCAACGTCCTCGATGAAACTCTCTATTACAAGGTGGACCAAATCCTCACGGTCCTGCCCGACCAAACGGAGGCTTTGCGCAAAGTCGAGGGCAAGGATTACCTGACGCTCATTACCTGCACACCCAAAGGCATCAACAGCCACCGACTCCTGGTTCGCGGCGAACGAACCACCGCCCCCACCAGCGCTGACGGACCCCGCACTCTGCCGTCCACCACAACAGACCCCGGATTCCCTTGGTGGATCCTGGGCATCACCGGCTCGATAGCGCTGGCAATCATTGCGACCAAGCCACGCAGGCGATCCTCTGACGAAGAGCAGGCGATACCCTCTGACGAAGAGCATTTGATCTTCTGACGAAGAGCACTCGACCCTCTGACGAAAAGACAGGGCGCCGGGAGCGTTCAGCGCATAGTCTAGGCGCATGACGACTCGAGCCAATGAACTCACCGCCCTGGTCACCGGCGCGACGGCTGGGCTCGGTGCGGAATTCGCGCGCCAGCTCGCCGAAGCGGGACACCACCTAGTCCTGGTAGCCCGCGATGAAGAACGCCTCAAGGAAAAGGCCGAGGAGTTCGAACGCGACTTCAGTATCTCGGCCGAGGTTCTGCCCGCAGACCTGACTACCGACGTCGGGGTTTCCTTGGTGGCCAACCGCTTACGGGACGCTGCGCGACCTGTGGACGTCCTGGTCAACAACGCCGGAATCGGACTGCTGAAGTCGTTCGAGCAGAACGAGTTGGAGGAAGAACGGCGACATCTCCGCCTCCACGTGCAGACACCCCTGGAGCTGTGCCACGCGGCCCTTGAAGTCATGCTGGCTCGCGGAAAAGGCCGGATCATCAACGTTGCCAGCGTCGCAGCCTTCGCCAACAGGGGCACTTACTCGGCGGCCAAAGCCTGGCAGGTGACATTCAGCCGTTGGGCGAACATTGCGTATGGGAAGTCGGGCGTGCAGGTCACAGCCGTATGCCCTGGCTTCACGCACACAGAATTCCACGACCGCATGGGCATGGATAAGTCCGTGGCGCCGCGATTCCTGTGGCTCACTGCCGAGCGCGTGGTGCGGGAAGGGCTGGAGGACAACGCCAAGGGCAAGGCTGTTTCCATCCCGACGCGTCGATACAAAATGGTGAGCTTCTTTGCGCGTATCTTGCCGGCGAAGCTTACTTCCGGCCCGCCGCGTCGGCCCCTGCAGCCTTAAGAACCGGAACGACTGGTGCCCTCACGAGCACCGCCACCGCGATTCCAATCACCGCTCCAACGAACGTCTCAACGGCCCGCTCCATCACCAGTACGCCCGGATCCATTGGGGACGCGAGTTGGGCGATCAGCAGGACCACGGGCGTGAAGAACACCATGGCCCAGCCGTAGTGCCGCGCCATGAACAGCTCAGTGGGAAACTGGCACAGGACCACCACAATGGCCAGGACTATGGCCGTTTGGCCCGGGAAATACTGCAGCGGTGACAACGGAGTTGGGAAAAGTACGACGGCGACAACCGCCAACCCCAGGAACGTCCCCACGATGCGGTGGATGCCTCGGTGGACGCGGCTCGGGAGGTCCGCGCCTGCCAACGGCACGGCGGCTGCGGCCATGGCCCAATGCGGATGGCCGCTCCCACTCAGAACTCCGCATACGCCGGCAGCACCGACAGCGAGAGTGTAGCGGGCCGCATGAACAAGGGCAGATTGCCGTAAGGGTCCGCGGAGGACAGGTACATTGCGGGCAGCGCCCGGCTCCCACCTTCGATGCCGAAGCCAACCAGCGAACCCGACCAGAATCGAAAACGCCGCGGAAGCAGTACCGATCAGCACCGCCGTCAGGAACGGGATGCTGGTGGGGACCGATGCGCAGGCACCCAGGGCGAGGATGCCGAAGAAAGGCCCAATCGGTTTAAGGCGCACGGAGTCGGCATATAAGGAACCAGCACCGGCAAACAGCGTTGCCACCAACACCAGCCACCAGGAGTGGATGTGGTTAACGGAAAGAAACGTGCCAATGGTGAGTCCGCCAACCAGAACCAGCGCGGCCTGGGCTTGGTGTTTGAGCCGCAGTTGGTGGGTTTCATTGCGTCCGTACATTCCAGTGAGCGCGCCGAACACCGCATACATCATGAGGTCCGGACGGCCAATCAGAATCAGGACCAGCCCCGGAACTGCGACACTGAGGGCTACCCGAACCGCCGAGAGGCGGTCGTTGTTCGCCGGCCCAAGTTTGTGGAGCTCGCGGGCGTGCGCCATGAATGCGGGCAGGGGAAACACCACCAATCATTCAGGGCTTGTGGGCGAGCTATCTGTATCGAAAATTATCAGGAGTGGCGGGTGGGTCGCCATTAGCCCAGTCACAACCCGTAGTAAGGCATTGGCAGTACCCCTTACGTCAGTACCTCCCATATGAGTCGAGAACGTTGTTGACTGAATCAAACGAGTTACTTAAAGCAAAGGAAGGCATCATGCACACGCGGACACTTGGGCAAGGTTTGAAGGTATCGGCCATCGGTCTTGGCTGCATGGGTATGTCCCAAAGCTACGGCCCCAACCCGGGGGACCGGACGGCGATGATCAAGGTACTTCGTGAAGCGGTGGACATTGGTATCAACTTCTTTGACACGGCCGAGGTTTACGGGCCGTTTGTCAACGAGGAACTCGTCGGCGAGGCGCTTGCTCCTATCAAGGACCAGGTAGTCATTGCCACGAAATTCGGCTGGCGCATCGAAGACGGCAAGTCCGTTGGCCTGGACAGTTCTCCTGAACGGATCAAACGGGTGGCGGACGAGTCGCTCCGCAGGCTTGGGGTGGAGACCCTGGACCTTTTTTATCAGCACCGCGTTGATCCAAAGGTGCCCATTGAGGATGTCGCGGGAGCTGTGGGTGAGCTGGTCAAAGAGGGCAAAGTACGCCACTTCGGCCTTTCCGAGGCCTCCGCCGCCACAATTCGTGCAGCCCACGCAGTCTTTCCCGTGACCGCTGTGCAGAGTGAATATTCGTTGTGGACACGGGATCCGGAACCGGAGGTCCTGCCAACCCTCGCGGAACTCGGCATTGGCTTTGTCCCGTTCAGCCCACTCGGCAAGGGATTCCTTACGGGCACTGTTGATCCGTCCACCCAGTTTTCGCCGGGTGACGTCCGCGGCACTATCCCTCGATTCACCACAGAAAACCGCGCGGCCAACCAGGCCTTGGTGGATCACGTGGCCGAACTTGCCGCCTCGAAAGGTGCATCGCCTGGTCAGATCGCGCTGGCCTGGCTTCTCGCCCAGCAGCCATGGATTGTCCCGATCCCGGGCACACGACGTCGGGAACGACTCGAAGAGAATGCTGCCGCGACCAACGTGGCGCTCTCCGCCGACGAAGTTGCCGATCTGGATGCGGTGGCCAGCAGGATCGGAGTGCAGGGCAACCGTTACAACGATCAACACATGGGTCTCGTGGGAAGGTAGCAGGAGCACTGGAGCGTTGTCCGGCAGAGTCTGCGAAGATCAAGGTATGCCCGTTGCCTTCGTCTGCCGAACCCGCTCCGCCATGTCACCGCAGGAGCTGTTCGACCTGTCCCGAAACATCGACGCCCACGTTGGCTCGATGACCAAAAGCCGGGAAAAAGCCATAGCCGGCGTCACCACGGGTCTGATTTCGGAAGGCGAGCAGGTCACGTGGCAGGCGTGGCACCTTGGAGTCCGGTTCCGCATGACCAGCCGCATCACACGTATGGAGGCACCGGCGTCGTTCACTGACGAGCAGGTGCGCGGCCCTTTCAAGTACCTCCGTCACACGCACGAGTTCCGGCAGGACGGCAGCGGGACGCTGATGGTGGACACCGTGGAGTTTGCTGCCCCCTTCGGGCCGCTGGGCCGCCTGCTGGAGAAGCTGGTCCTGGCCAGATACTTGCAGGATTTGATCGAAACCCGCAACGGGTTCCTCGTGGGTCGGGCGCCTCCCGCACTGGATAAGCGGTGATCCGGCTAGCTCGACCTGACGATCTGCCGCGTTTGCAGGACATCGAACGGGCGGCGGGGGAAGCCTTCCGGGCCCTGGGCATGGATCAGATCGCGGACGACGAGCCCTTCTCCCTGGACGAGATGAACGTCTACGTGGCTGTCGGCCGTGCCTGGGTGTGGGTCGATGGGCTGGACTACCCCTTGGCGTACTTGTTGACGGACATTGTTGATGGCAACGCGCACGTGGAGCAAGTAAGCGTGCACCCAGATCAGGCGCACCAAGGACTCGGCCGCGAGCTGCTGCATGCTGCACGGGTGTGGGCAAGGGGGCATGGCATGCAGCGCCAGACGCTGAGCACGTTCCGCGACGTGCCGTGGAACGCGCCGTACTACCGGCGTCTGGGGTTCCAAACGCTCGACGCCGGAAGTTGGGGCCCGGAGCTGGCCAAGCTCATGGAGCACGAAGCTGAGTTGGGGCTGACGCGTTGGCCTCGGGTCGCCATGTGGCGTCCGGTGGTTCCGCCGACGTAGCTACTACTCAGCCACCAACTCAACTTCGTAGCTGTCAGTGTTGATCAAATACGCGGCGTAGTGATCCGGCCCGCCGGCGTGCGGGTACTTCGACTCGAACATCTCGTACCAGCCGGCGTCGGCACCGAGCGCGCGAATCCGGTCCACGTTCTCCCGGGTACCAGCATGGAAGGCCACGTGATTGAGCCCGGGATCCGTGCGCCGGTGGGCCGTTCCGGTGATGGCATCGGTGCCTTCCACCACCACGTACGTGCCATTGAGCTTCCAACTGCACCCCGTGGGCCAGTCTTGGAAGGGCTTGTAACCAAGCTCGCCCAAGAGCCAGCCCCACTCCTCCCGGGCTCGTTCAAGGTGCGGCACCCAGATCTCAAGGTGATGGATGGAACCCACAGTTGTGTCAGGCATGCGCCGAGTCTACGAGATCAGGGCGTGGCCGCGTCAGGGATTCGACGGCGGTTTGAGTCTTACGCGGACAGCGGCACCTGCGCAGAGGATCACGGCGAGCCCGCCAAACGCCGTGGTCCACGTCATCGATTCTCCCAAGAGGAGGCTTGCCCACGCGATGGTCATGACCGGTTGGACCAGTTGGATCTGGCTGACTTGCGCCATGGGGCCGATCGCCAAGCCGTGGTACCAGGCGAAGAATCCGAGGAACATGCTCACAATGCCCAGGTAAGCGAAGGACAACCACTGAACCGGTGTAGCCGAGGGCGCACCCGAACCCAGTGAAAGCAATGTCAGCAGCAGCATCGCGGGGGAGGCAACCACCAGCGCCCACGAGACTGTCTGCCAGGGGCCGAGTTCCCGCGCCAGCAGGCCTCCTTCCGCATAGCCTATGGCTGCCGCAATCACGGCGCCGAGGAGCAGAAGGTCAGCCCAATGCAGCTGACCGAAACCGCCGGACTGAACCAATGCGAAAACCAGCGCGGCAATAACGCCAACCGCAGTCAGGACCCAGAACAGGAGCCGCGGACGTTCACGGCCCCGGATCACCGCTACCGTTGCCGTGGCCGCAGGCAGTAGCGCGATGACGATGGCTCCATGGCTGGCAGTGGTGGACGTCAGCGCGAACGTTGTCAGCAAGGGGAAGCCGGCAACGATGCCACCGGCCACCACAGTCAGTCGAAGCCATTGGACGCCCTTCGGGAAACGTTGCCGGGTAAGGCCCAAGGCCAGTGCTGCAAGAATGGCCGCAACAACGGCCCTGCCTGCCCCAATGAACAGGGGAGATAAGCCTTCAACGGCCACGCGGGTGAAGGGAACCGTGAACGAAAATGCGACAACGCCAAGAAGGCCCCACCAGACGCCTGTCGGCGTCCGCCTGGATATCACTGGCTGCGAAAGGATAGTAGCGCTACTATTGAGACTCATGGATAACGATAGCAGTTCCCGGATAGTCTCGCGACTAAAAGAATGGATCGCTGGGGCCGCACCGGGAGCCAAACTGCCATCCACGCGTCAACTTGTGGCCGAGTACCAGGCAAGCCCCGTCACGGTGCAGAAGGCCTTGCGAACCCTCACTGCCCAGGGCCTGATAGAAAGCCGCCCCGGCGTTGGCACCTTCATTCGCGCTTACCGCACTGCCAGACCATCCGACTACGGCTGGCAGACAGCGGCCCTCCGAGCCGCCCAAACGCCGCGCCTCTTGAACTCTGGCGCCATGCGCAGCGCTCCGAACGATGTCATCGCCTTCCACTCCGGCTATCCGGATCGGGAACTCCTCCCGGAGCGGCTGGTCCGGGCCGCACTTACCAGGGCTGCCCGAGGCGACGCTGCGCTGGCGCGGCCACCTGCCCAGGGCCTTCCCGAACTGCAATCCTGGTTCGCCCACGAGCTCAGCACCTCGACGCCGGTTGGCGTCACGCCGCCCCAGCCGAGCGACGCCGTCGTACTTCCCGGGAGCCAGAGCGGACTAAGCTCGATCTTTCGCGGCCTGGTGGGGCATGGGCGGCCACTGCTGGTGGAGTCGCCCAGCTACTGGGGAGCGCTGCTGGCCGCTGGCCAGGCCGGTGTTCGCGTCATTCCGGTGCCGTCCGGCCCTGAGGGACCGGATCCTGACGAGCTGGCGAGGGCTTTTGAGGAATCCGGGGCCCGGATGTTCTACGCGCAGCCCAACTTTGCCAACCCCACGGGTGCCCAATGGTCTCCCGAACGGGGCGAGGAGATCCTTCGGATTGTCCGTCAGCACGGAGCGTTCCTTGTGGAGGACGACTGGGCCCACGATTTCGGTATCACCGCGCAGTCCGTCCCGCTCGCCGCCAAGGACGATTCCGGCCACGTGGTCTACATCCGCTCGCTGACCAAGAGCGTCTCGCCGTCCATCCGCGTGGCAGCGATTATCGCCCGCGGTCCCGCACGGGAACGGATCATGGGGGCGCAGGCTGCGGAGTCGATGTACGTGAGCGGCCTGCTTCAGGCTGCAGCCCTCGACGTCGTCACTCAACCTGGCTGGCAAACACACCTTCGCGGACTGGGCCATCAGCTGCAATCGCGCCGCGACCTGTTGGTCACCAGCCTGCGTGAACACGTTTCGCAGGCCCACCTCAGCCACCTGCCCAAAGGCGGCCTCAACCTGTGGCTGCGGTTGCCGGACGGGTTCGACGTCGATCAGCTCACCAAGGATTGCGAAGCGGCCGGGGTTCTCATTGCGGCCGGAACGGAGTGGTTTCCAGCGGAACCTGAAGGCCCCTACATCAGGCTCAACTACGCCGGCCCCAATCCGGGCGGATTTCCCGAGGGTGCGCGGATTATTGGCGAGGCGGTCAAGGGTTTGCTGCCGGTTTAGGGGAGTGACGTCGCTCGGGTGGGTGCCGCCGTCGAGCCTTAACAGCCGTAGCCACCAATCCCAAGGAGAGCGCCTTGGGATTGGTGGCTACGGTGGGCGGCGGGTTGCCGCGAACTATCTGAGTCGCTGTGCAGAAGTTGCAGGCACGTGATCCCTAGGCCGGGGTCAGGTCCAGGTCCTTGTCACGCCGGCCGAACACTTCATCATCAATGGGCTGGCCGTCGAACGGCATTTCGTCCAGGTTGATGAGCGGGTTGGTGTCCTGGGTGGCAACGAGTTCGCGGGCCTCTGCGGCGGTGTCCACGCTGGGCATGGAGCCGGGAAGGGGACGCTGGGCGGATTCACGCAGGAAGTAGATGGCAATGGCACCCACGATGGACGTTCCCATCAGGTAGTAGGCCGGCATCATGTCATCGCCGGTGCCTTCAATGAGGCCCTGCACGATGAACGGAGTGGTTCCTCCGAAGATAGCCACCGAGAAGTTGTAGGCGATACCCATTCCGCCGTAGCGGCTGGACGTCGGGAACAGTGCCGGGAGGGCCGAGGCCAGGTTGGCAATGTAGAACGTCACCGGGAAGGCGATGAGGGCAAGGCCAGCCAGCGTGGACCAGATATCGCCGATCCCGATCAGCATGAAGGCAGGAACGGAGAACACGATGGTGCTGCCAGCGCCGATCCACAGCACGGGACGACGGCCGATACGGTCGGACAACTTACCTGTGAGCGGAATGCACAGGGCCATGATCACCAGGACCGGGATGGTCAGCAGGGTTCCATGGACGGGGTCGTAACCCTTGGAATCCGTGAGGTACGTGGGCATGTAGGAGGTCAACGCGTAGCCCACAGTGTTGGCTGCGGCGGCGAGAATCATGGCCAGCACGATCTGGCGCCAATAGGCCTTGATGATGCCAACCGGGCCCTTGGCGACGTTGGCATCCTGTGCCGCAGCGTCCTTGGCGATAGCTTCCTGGGCGTCCAGGGTGGCCTGGAACTGCGGGGATTCCTCGATCTTGCTCCGGAAGTATACAGCGATGATGCCCAGCGGACCGGCGATCAGGAACGGAAGCCTCCAGCCCCACTCCTCCATGGCTGCCTGTCCGAGCGTGAGCTGCAGGACTGAAACCAGCGCGGCGCCGAGGGCGAAGCCGATGTAGCTGCCCATGTCCAGGAAGCTCGCGAAGAAGCCGCGGCGCTTGTCCGGGGCATATTCGCTCACGAAGGTTGTAGCACCGGCATATTCACCACCGGTGGAGAAGCCCTGGACGAGCTTGAGGATGACGAGTAGCGCGGCGGCCCAGATGCCGATCTGCGCGTAGCCAGGCAAGAGTCCGACGGCGAACGTGCTTGCCGCCATCAGCATCAGTGTTGCTGCGAGCACCTTCTGGCGGCCCACCTTGTCGCCGAGCCAACCGAAGACGACGCCGCCAAGCGGGCGGGCGATAAAGGTTGCGGCGAAGGTGCCGAGAAGGAAGAGTGTCTGGACGGACTTGTCGGCTTCCGGGAGGAAGACGGGGCCCATGGTGGTGATGAGGTAGCCGAACACGCCGACGTCGTACCATTCCATGGTGTTGCCGACGATCGTGCCTCCGAGTGCTTTCTTCAGCATCGGCTGGTCCACAACATTGACGTCGGATTCTTTCAACCGGCGCTTGGTGCGGAGCTTCGTTTTCTTGGGGTTCTTTACAGTGTTGGCAGGGGCCGTTGTAGCGGCCGAAACCAGGTTTCCATTGGCGTTCCTTGCGCCTGGGGGAGAGACGGTGTTGCTTTGGTCTATGGGCATTTGGGCTTCTCCTAGGGAGGTCATTTGCTTGCGACTTCTGGCTGCCCCGCTCCGGGCAGGTGTTCAATTTTACGCGGTTTGCCCCTCAAACCCCAGTTGAGATCCGATTTATGGGGCGTATTAGGGCGCAATTTGCCTAGTCGTCTTACATCTTTTTCCCCGGCCTTGCCCTGCAATGGCGCGGAATCGGCACGGTTTTTGCCCTGCCGAGCACATTGTTACCAAATTGTTTAGCTGAGCCCATGAAACGGGGCGTTTTTGGGGTTAAAAACTGACTGATCCCGTGCCTTCTCTTGCCGTCCTGTCCGGGCGATACCCAGCACGATGGTTGCGTCCAGATTGTCGTCTGTCACCACCCGTGCACGCAGGTCCGACTGTTCCATGATCCTGGCGGTTTCGGGCGCTTGGTCTTCCGAGGTTTCAATCAGGAGGCAACCGCCCGGCGACAACCACTCAGCCGCGTGCCGCGCAACCCGGCGCTGGACATCCAAACCGTCAGTACCGCCGTCGAGCGCCACCATCGGTTCGTGCAAGCGCGCCTCAGGCGGCATCATGCCGATGGAACCCGTAGGTACATACGGAGCATTGGCGAGCACCACGTCCACGAGTCCCCGAAGTTCAAGGGGGAGGGCATCGTAGAGATCGCCTTCGAAAACGCGCCCGCCGCGGGGCTCCACGTTTTTGCGCGCGCAACTCACCGCGGCTGGGTCAATGTCAGCGGCGTACAGTTCGCAGCTTCCCATAAGATCGCTGAGAGCCGCACCGATCGCCCCAGAACCACAGCAGAGATCGACGACGATGCCACCCGGCGGTGCGATTTTCGCCGCCTGGCGCACCAGGAACTCCGTGCGACGCCGTGGAACGAAGACGCCGGGTTCAACAACCATGCGGCTCCCGCAGAAGTGCACCCACCCGAGGATGTGTTCCAAGGGCATTCCCTTGACGCGCTGGTCCACCATGTAGTCCAAATGGTCTGGACTCGTGGCGGCATCAATGAGGAGTTGCGCTTCGTCCTCCGCGAAAACGCAGCCGGCATCGCGGAGGGTGATGGCGACGGACATTCTCCTGGTCACGGGTGTCATGCTAGCCGAGGGGTTCACAAAAGCGGCGATTCTTGGTTAGGGTATGACGCATGGGAACACTGATTTTTGAGTAGACCGGCCTATGCCTTAGCGGCCCTCCGCACTTAATGGCACAGCCGAGTTTCACCTGACAAAAATCCATGCCTGTTGAGGCCCTGCCTCCATGCCGTTCCCGTTGTCGACGCTATTTTTCTCGAACCGCAACGCCATGGTTTTGGTGCTTCTTCAGGACTCACACCACTGAGGAGTCCACTTTTATGACTGCCAATCCTTCCGAAAACAACACCCCGGAGCCCGCTGCGTCGGGTACTCCAAAGCCTGCCACCGGCGGCATCAAGTCCAAACTGACCGATGCCCAGAAAGCGATGCTCGCCAGCAAGTCCGGCGGTGGCGCTCCCGCTGGCTGGCAAAGCACGGGCAAGGGGCACAAACCTACATCCGCCAGCGGCAAGCAAGCCAAGACGGAGAAGAAGGTCCGTTGGTGATTCCTGGACGCAGGTAAGTCCTGCAGACAACCATCTTCGGCGCGCCTAGTATTGAAATTCCTTCGTTCCATAGGGAAAGGAAGAACCATGACTGCAAAGAATCAAGCCGAAAATATCGATCCCGAGGTCGCCAGCCACTTGGTGGAGGCCATGGACATGGCTCCCATGCCTGAACCGGCAACCATTGACGTGTCCCTGGGTTTGGACCAGGAACAGCACTGGCCCGACGGTAGCGGCAAACGCCGGCACCCGAAGGACCAGGACCAAGCCCGCGGACGTATGGGGCAAGGCGCAGCAGTGACGGCAATCCACCGGACCAGCCGCCCGCAGATGCCGCACTCCTCCTAACCGCTGGCACCCGAGCCGACCCACATAGGCAGCCCAACTGACTAGCACTTGTGGTTGTTATGAGCGCTGAGAACAACCACTAATGCCAGTCAGTTGGGCTGGGTTACGTCTTTCGGTGACTTGTCCGGACGCCACCCACGCCACACCGGATGCCGTAGCCTGCCTGGGCCCGTCCATTCTCCGAACGTCACTTCTGCTACCAGTTCAGGCTTGACCCACTGGGCACCTGCTGCGTCCTCGCGGGGGATATCGGCGAACGGGGAATCAGCCACGAGCCGGGGCTCCAGTTTCTCCATGACATCCCTCAGCTGCCACTCCTTGAACCCGGTGCCCACCCGGCCCACGTAGTGCAGCTTCTCGCCTTGGGGAATGCCCAACACTAACGAGCCGAAGCTCCCACTCCGGGCACCAGCGCCAGGACGCCAGCCGCCCACGACCACTTCCTGACTCTGCTCCAGCTTGAGTTTGATCCACGAGCGGCTCCGCCGGCCGATCACGTAACGGCTATCTGCTTTCTTCGCCATCACTCCTTCCAAGCCGAGCTCACCCGCGCTTGTCATGAGGTCGTCGACGTCGTGGTCTAAGACAGCTGAAAGGTGAAGCGGGCAGCCAGCGCGCAAGGGCCCGGCAAACGCCTCAAGCCTCTCGTGGCGCTCACGGAAAGGCAGCCCGCTCAGGTCCGTGCCGCCGTCGTACAGAAGATCGAACAGCATCAGCTGCACCGGGACGGAAGCCCGTGCCCGCTGGATGTCTGCGGACTTCACTAGGTTCATCCGTAGCTGCAGCCGGCCGAAGTCCGGCCGTGAGCCCTTGCCAAGCGCCACGATTTCACCGTCAGCCACGAAATCGCCGTCGGGCCAGCACGAGCGGTCTGTCAGTTCGGGGTAGGTGGCGGTGAGATCGTTGCCGTTGCGGCTCATCAGACGAATTCTGCCATCAGTGCCGGTTCCAGTACCGGTGATGATCGCCCGGATTCCGTCCCACTTCAGTTCGTACAGCCAGTCGTCGCCACGAAGGTCGTCCACGGTGCCGGACGTGGCAAGCATGGGAGTGTAGTTCGGCATTGGCTGGGGAGCAGGAGTTTGAACGGGTGCCGGCTTAGATGCCCCGGCCCTGGCAGGCCGCCTGCCACCTGGCTGCTCCTTCATCAAGTGGATCAGCCAACGGTCACCGGTATTGATCAGTGCTAAACGCTTGGTCCCGTGCAGTCCACCTCCTGGCTGGCCCGTCAGCGTTGCGATCACTTCCTTGCCGTCCCGCCATTTCTCGCACGTGTACTCGCCACGGTCCCAAATGGTCATGGTCCCAGCGCCGTACTCACCTTTGGGAATGACGCCGGCGAAGTCCGCATATTCCATCGGATGGTCTTCCGTATGCACGGCAAGGTTGTTCCGGTCGGGTGTTTCCGGGACACCACGCGGCAAAGCCCAGGACGCAAGGACGCCGTTATGTTCCAGACGCAGATCCAGATGATAGCGCCGGGCATGGTGTTCCTGGATGACGAAGATGCCGCCGGGCGGGGCAGGGTCGCCCGGCTTGGGCTGGTCGGATGAGGAGCCTCCGGGCGCCGCCGAGGCAACAGCAGCCGACGACGCCGGGAACGGCTCAGGGGTTTTGCCCGGATCGCGCATCCCAACATATTTCGCGAGACGGTTCTCTACAGTCACCACGCGCTCGCGGGAACCTGAACCGCTGCCGGTTCCGGCGCCGTCGTCGTCATCCGAATACTCTCCATGCGGCGGAAGGTGCCGTGAGGAGATGGGCGCGAAGTGGTCCTTGCCGGTCTTGACCCGCTTCATCACGGCTGTGTAATCAAGATGGTCCAGGGTGCTGGAGGAGAGCTCCCGCCACGTGCGCGGCGCCGCCACGGTAGGGTGGGCTTTTCCCCGGAGCGAGTAGGGCACGATCGTGGTCTTGTTGCCGCTGTTCTGGCTCCAGTCCACCAACACTTTGCCGTGGCGGAGGGACTTCTTCATGTCGCTGACCACCAGTTCGGGGTGGTCGGACTCAAGGGCACGCGCCAGCTCATGGGCGAAGGCCGATACCTGCTCGGACTTCAGCGTTCCCTCCAACCCGGTGTAGAGGTGGATTCCTTTGCTGCCGCTGGTCACCGGCACGGGTTCCATGCCCATGTCCTGCAAGATGGAGCGGGCAAGTTTGGCCACCTCAACGCACTCAGGCAGGCCTGCGCCGGGACCAGGGTCGAGGTCCAGGACGAAGCGGTCAGGCCGGAGCGGATTCCCTTCAGCGTCCACCTGCCATTGGGGTACGTGAATCTCAAGAGACGCGATCTGTGCCATCCACGTGAGTGTGGCGAGGTTGTTGACCATGGGGTAGACGTTGGTGTGGTCCGAGTGCTGGATGGCGGTGCGGGGGATCCACTTGGGTGCGGAGTCTTCAAGGTTCTTTTGGAAGAACACCTGTCCCGGGTTCTCGGCGGTGCCCACACCGTTGACCCAGCGCTTGCGGGTGACGGGCCTGTTGGCGGCGGCAGGAATGAGGAAAGGCGCGACGGCGGCGTAGTACTCCAGGACCTCGGCTTTGGTGGTTCCGGTCTCGGGGTAGATGATCTTGCCCAGGTTGGTGAGGGTCAGTTCGTGGCCTTCCACGTTCACCCGCTCCTGTTGCTTGCCTGCCACCTCTTCTCCTCTGCTGTCTTGTGCTGTTGACTGGGTGCATGAGGGCCATATGGAAGGGATCTATCGCGTTCGGTCTGGTCAACGTACCAGTGAAGCTTTACAGCGCCACGGAGGACCACGATATTGGCCTTCACCAAGTCCACAATAAGGACGGCGGACGCATCCGGTACCAGCGGAAATGTGAAATTTGCGGCGAAGTTGTTGCTTACGAAGATATCGACAAGGCCTACGAAGAGGAAGGCCGCACAGTGGTTCTCACGGCGGCTGAATTGAAGTCCTTGCCGGAAGAGAACAGCCGCGAAATTGAGGTAGTGGAATTCATCCCTGCCGAGCAGCTGGACCCGATCATGTACGAGCGCAGCTATTTCCTGGAGCCGGATTCCAAATCCCCCAAGGCCTATATGTTGCTGCGGCAGACACTTGAGGACACGGACAGGATTGCAATTGTCCAGTACGCGCTGCGGCAGAAGACGCGGCTCGGGGCCCTGCGCGTACGCGGGGACGTACTCCTTCTGCAGGCCCTTCTCTGGGGCGACGAAGTCCGCGAGGCAAAATTCCCCTCGCTTGAGACGGACATCAAGATCTCCGACAAAGAACTTGAAATGTCATCGGCCTTGGTAGATTCCATGGCCCACGATTTCGACCCCGACGAATACACCGACGACTATCAGGTGCAGCTCCGTACGTTGATCGAGGCCAAGCTGGAAAAGGGCGAGGCGCTGGATACGGAAGCCACGTTCGGTGTCACGGAAGGCGAAGGGGAGGGCGGCGACGTCATCGACCTCATGGAGGCGTTGAAGCGAAGCCTTGACAAGAAGCGCGGCAAGGAAAAAGCGGCCGACGACGACGCTGCCGCCAGCAAAGCTACCAGCAAGCCAAAGGCGCGGGCCAAGAAAAAGGCGTGACCCGGCGTCGGGCGCCCTGATGGGCGCCCGACTGCACTTGCACGAGCTAGCCCTTGACTGACCCGGCCGTTAGTCCTTGGACAATGAACTTGCTTGCAAAGGCAAAGATTGCCAGCGTTGGAACGACCGTCAGGACCGCTGCGGCGGACATCGATCCCCAGTCAATGTTGAAGCTCGAGATGAACCCGGCCAACGCCGTCGGGATGGTCTTGTTGCTGTCGCTGTTCATCAAGGTCACTGACAAGAAGAGTTCATTCCAGCAGTTAACGAAGTTGAACACGAAGCTCGCCGCGACGCCGGGCAGCATGACGGGAACCAGGACTCTGAACAAGGCTCCCAACCGCGAACAACCGTCGATCATCGCAGCTTCTTCCAAGGCGTCAGGAACGTTCTCGAAGAAACCGCGGAGCATGATGGTGCAAAACGGAATGCAGATCGCAATGTAAATGAGGATCAGCCCGGTCTTGGAATCCACAAGCCCCAGATTGGTCATCATCAGATACAGCGGCCCCAAGGCAATGAAGCCTGGAATCATCTGCGTGATCAGGAAGGCCCCCAGCACCGCGCCGCGACCTGAGAACTGGAATCGGGCCAGGACATACGCCGAGAGCAAGGAGATCAGCGTTGCCACCGTGGAAGCTACCAGTGCCACAACCAAGCTGTTGAGCATGTATTGGCCAAAATCCGACTTGGTGAAAAGCCCGACGTAGTTTTCGAAGGACAGTTGCCGGGGCCAATAGTCCAACGGCAGCGAGTAAATGGCGCCCGGTTCCTTCAACGACGTCAGGATGATCCAGTACAGCGGGAAAACCGTGGCGACGAGGCATGCTCCAAGGAAAACGAACTTTCCCACGCGCCCTATGAAGCTCTGCTGATTGATCATCGTGCTTCCTTTCGAGGACGGACCGCCATGAGGTAGAAGGCTGCGAAGAGGGCAAGCGTGAGGACGACAATCAGCCCCAGGGCCGAAGCCTTGCCGTAGTCACCCTCCTGGGTAATTTTGATCATGTAGGTAGTGATGATGTGCGTCTGGTCAGCCGGGCCGCCGCCTGTCATGGCGAAGATAATGTCCGGGAAATTGAAGATCCAGATCACCCTCAGCAGGATGGTCAACGCCAACGTTGTGGCGATGCTTGGCAACGTGATGTTGAAGAACGTGCGTACCTTCCCGGCTCCGTCCAGCGCAGCGGCCTCGTACATTTCGTCGGAGACGGACTGCAGTGCGGCGAGGATCATGATGGCGAAGAACGTGACGCCGTACCAGATGTTGGCAATGATGATGGCGGTCATCGCGAATCCGGGATCCGAGAGCCACGGGATGGGCGAGCTGATGATCCCGGCTTTCATCAGCAAGTCATTGACGACGCCAAACTCCGCGTTGAACATCCACCGGAAGAGCATGCCGATCAGGAATCCGGAGACTGCCCACGGAAAGAAGATCATGGCCTGGTAAGCCCCGCGCATCCTGAACTTTCGTTTCAGGAACAGCGCCACTGCAAAGCCTATGATCACCTGAGGCACCAAGGACCCAACCACCCACACCACCGTGTTCCGGACAATGCCCCAGAATTCCGGCGTTTCGAGCAGGCTTAGGAAGTTGCCGAACCCCACCCACGAGGTGTCGGAGAGATCATTCAGATTCCAGTTGCGGAACGCCATCTGGCTGCCGGCGATCATCGGGTAGTAGATGAAGATTCCGACGAATACCGCCGCCGGGGCCAGGAAGATCAGCAGCGTGAAGGCTGTCCTGGGATTGAAGCGCTTCTTGGACCGATTGCCGGTGCCGGCCACGGACCCGGCGTTGGCCTGCTTCGAGGGGAGTTTGGTGTCGAGGCTCACCGGAACCTAGCCTGCCCACTTTTGAGACCAGTAAGTGTCCCAGCTGGACAACAACTCACTGGTGGACATCTTCCCCGTCAGAACGCGCTGGAGTTCGCCGTCGGACTTCTTGATCCACTCGCTCCACCACGAGACACTGCGCGGCTGGACAGCGGAAACGTAGGTCCCGGGATTTTCCGTCATCTTGACGTAGGCGGCCCAAGGACCGGTGCTGTAGAAACTGTCCTTGGCTGCGGACTTCAAGGTTGGCACCAGGCTGTTGTCCTTGCTGAAGGTGGTGGCAGCGTCGCCTTGGGCGAGGTATTTAATGAGCTTCACGGCCTCGGGCTTGGCTGTGGATGAGGCGGCAATTCCCCAGCCGGCAGATGCCACTGGTTGAATCGCTTTCCCGCTCGGTCCTACCAAAAGCGGCGCCACGTTCCACTGGTCCTCCTTGATGGACTTGGACTCCCGCACTGTGGCGATGACCTCCGGGTCCTGAAGCAGGAACGAGGTGGAGCCGTTGCTGAAGCCCTGGACCATTTCCGGGTAACCCCAAGCCACTGAGGACGGGGGCGAACCCTTCTTGAAGAGATCAATGTAGAGATCCTTTGCCTCCTGCGCTTTGGGCGAGGAGAAAATCGTCTTGCCGCTGGTCAGCTTGAAGGCGTTTTCCTTGTCGATCTCGTCAGCGACGTAGGCCTCGATGATGGCGACGGCGTTGGAGTTGGCGTTGGTGCCCCCGCGGAACGCGTAGCCGAACTTGTTCTCTGCCGGCTTGTTGATGGCCGACGCCTGCTCCAGCATCTCGGACCAGCTGGCAGGTGGACCGGAGAATCCTGCCTCCTTGACGACGTCGGAGCGGTAGAACAGCGAAAGACCGTAGAAGCCGTATGGAATGTAGTATGTCTTGCCGTTCTGCTTCGAGTACGTGACGGCGTTGTCCGTTAGGTTGTCCCAGCCCTCCCATCCTTTGAGGTCGGCCGACATGTCATACAGCCACGCGTTGGCACCGAAAGATCCCACGGTGATGTCACGAGCCTCGACGACGTCGATTCCCTTGCCGGACTGAAGCATCTGCTGGATTTTCTGGTCCGCCTGATCAGTTGGCGGAGAGATGAGGTCAACCTTGATGTTCGGGTTCGCTTGCTCGAAACCGGATATGAGCTTCTTCAAAGTGTCCGTACGTGTCGGATTGGTGAGGCTCTCCACCATCTTCAGCGTGACTTTGCCGTCTTTGGCGGGCTCGGCGCCGCCACATCCGGCAAGTGCAAGGACGGCCGCGAGACCGGCTGCGGCAGACATGATGAATCTGGATTTCATGTGGATCCTCCAATGACTTGGTGAGCGTGGGTAATCGCCGCCCCGGCGGGGTGGCATTGTCGGTGGTGGCTAAATTGGCGCTATCGGGAGCCAGCGAGCCGGACGAGCTCCGGAACCGCTCTTTCCGCAAAGGTTTCGTAGTCCTTCGGCGAGTTGTACAGGTGTGCCGAGAGCCGCAGGAAGCCCGCGCCGTTGAAGGTGGTGATGGCCGTTTCGATATCCAGCCGATCCGATATGTGGGCACGGACGGCGTGCGAATCCTCGTGCGTGGTTGCGAGTCCCTTTGGCAGCCGGACCAGACGCAGTGGGCCCACTGGCATACCGACCTTGATCGCTGGATCCTCGCCTGTGGCGTCGGCAAAGGCGTCAGCGATCAGGCTCTGGCCGTAATCGCACAGCTCAGCGGCGTAGCTGCGAAACGTTGCCCAACCGTAGCGTTCCTCGATGGTGTCGAATGCGGTGCGGGCTGCCATCCACGCGGTCACGTCCTGTGTTCCGACGTGGTCGAAATTCTCCGGAAAGCCGTAGGGGAAGCCCCACGAATCGATCAGTGGTTCCAGCGTGGCCGCGCGTGGTCCGCGTGCCACCAGCGCCGCTGTTCCCCGCGGCGCGCAAGCGAACTTGTGGAGATTTCCTACCCAGAACCCCTCGAAGTCCGGCACGGGAAATTCCAGGACACCCGGGGCGTGTGCTGCGTCCACCAGAACCGGCACCCCCAGCCGGGAGGCTGCCTGGGCGATCGCCTCGACCGGGAAAGCCCGGGCCGTGGCAGACGTTATCTGGTCCACCACAATGAGTGCTGTCTTGCTGGTGACTTCGCCCATGACAAGGGCGCAGGCGGTCTCGGCATCCGCATCGAGGGGGATATCGGCGATCCTCACGAGGCCACCGTTCCTGCGGGCAACGCGCTCTGCGCCCTGCAACACCGCCCCATATGCATGGTTGGTCGTCACGATTTCGGCGCCGGGCTCGAAGCTCAGCGAGTTGTATACGGTGCTGATGCCCGCGCTGGCATTGTGCACGAGGGCGGTGTCCTGAGCCTTGACGTTGAGGAACTCTGCGATCTCTGTCCTCGCCGTGGCCACCAGTTCGAACTGAGTCATAAACCACGGGCACGGATTCTGCTCCATGTGTCCCTTGAGGCTGAGCTGTTTGGCTTGGGCTGCACGGGGGACGGAGCCGTAGGACCCGTGATTGAGGTGGACTTTGGACGGCGTGAGGCTCCAGTCGGCCATTGAGGGTTCGCCCTCGGGGGTCAACATGGGATGCGGGGCCGTGAGCGGCACTGGGAGCACGATGTCCTTCGTGGTTGGAGAGGAGTAAACGCTCTGTAAGTTACATCACAGACACGATCCAGACAACGGACAATCCAAAATAGTCATAAGATGACTTTGAGGATTGCAGCGGGATAAGCGCCGATTTTCCGGGATTCTCAGTGTATAGGTACGATGTCTTGTGCTTTGAGGTATGACAATGAGACTTATAGAGCCCCGCGCCGCGAGCGTGGGGTAGCGTGTTACGAGTATCGGAAGGAGGCGACGTATTGGGTGCTGTCGAAACGGCCATGCAGGGCCTAAGAAACAAGATTGCCTCTGGCGAACTCGCGGCTGGGCAGAAATGCCCGCCAGAAGCCGAGTTGGCCGCCCAGCTTGGTGTATCGCGGAGCTCCCTTCGGGAGGCTGTGCGGGCGATGTCTGCCCTGGGCGTGATGGAGTCACGGCATGGCTCGGGAACTTATGTGTCTTCCTTGGAGCCGACGGTTATCCTCCAGAATTTTGCCCTTCTGGTGGACCTGCTTCCGCTGGACGGCCTGTTAGAACTCTTCGAGATCCGAAGGCTGATGGAATCACACGCTGCAGCAACTGCCGCGGCGAATGTCACGCCAGAGGTCCTGGCCAAGCTAACGGCGCTCGTTGAAACTATGGAGGCCACGGATAGCCCTGCCGAATATTCCGAACTTGATTCACGCTTTCATGAAGAAATCTGCCGCGCGAGCGGCAATTCGACTCTCGCGGCACTTGTCAGCCTGTTCCGCTCTCGCGGTGGACACTTCCATATCTTCGACGGCAAGGTGGGGGCCCAAGTCCGAGAAGGCAGCACTGCGGGGCACAGCGCAATCGTGGACGCAATAGCCCGTAGGGACCCTACGTTGGCCGCCACCGCGACGGCCGCGCATATTGCCCAGACTGAGTCTTGGCTGAAGAAGTTGCGGCCTGCCCCGAGGCTGCAGGATTAGACTCGCGTGCCTTAGTGGTTCCGCAGCAGTGAAATGATCTCGGACTTCTTCTTGCCGGAGTAGCCCTTGATTCCGAGTTCCTTGGCGCGGGATTTCAGTTTGTCCACCGTCCAATCGTCGTAGTCGCCGGACTCGCCTCCCTTGCGGCCTACTTCCTTGCGCCCCTGTTTGGCGGCGGCATTTGAAATGCGGGCTGCCTTTTCTTTGGAGGCGCCATCGTCGCGGAGTTCTTCATATAGCTTCGGGTCCTTCAGACTCGAGTTCTTCTTTCCAGGCATGGTGCGCTTCCTTTCGGGTATTGATTATGCGCCTGTCTCATAATGTGGCTCGGCCACGGGTTTGGACTCCGGCGAGCCACGTTCGCGGAGATATACGGATGCGCCTACCAGCACTGCCACGGCGAGGAATTCGCTCTGCCAGTTCTGGAAGGATTCGAACCAGAACTGGCTGGATCCGAGGTACTCCCACGTGGATACCTCGGGCGAGCCGTGACTGAGTTGTTCTTCGTTATAGGCTGCCGTTCCGCCGATCGCGTGCAAAGTGAACGAGGCCAGGAACAGCAGGCCCAATAGACCCGAAAGTGAGTGCTCGTAGACTTTCAGCACCCAGCCCCCGCGCCGCACAGGCCACGGTGTCTTAGCGGACTTCCTGGCTTCCCGCGGGTCTTCGTCCTGCGGGGCAGGCTTCCCAACAGGCTTGGATTCGGAGGAGCCCTTTTGGAACAGGAACACCGTCAGCACCACATACATGGCCATTTGAAGGAATTCCGACTCCCAGTTTTCAAAGACGGCTTCCACGAAGTGTCCGGTACCCAGATATTCGAGGATGCCAACTGCTGGCTCACCGTGCGTCTGTTGTTCCTCGCTGTAGCTCGATGCTCCGGAAACTACCATTCCGCCCAGGAACGCAACGAACAAGCCGACGTTCGCGAGCAGCAAGCCGTGGTCCTTGATCCATTGACGCACTGGTTGCCCCTTCCTGGAGATTTCCTGATGCTTTGTTGGTCTCAGCATTTTGCTCATGGTGCATTCCCGTTGTTGCCGCCGCCGTTTTGCAGGGCCCGCCGGTGCAGCCAGAGGGGCATCCCCACAACGAGTACCAGCAGGACCAGGATGATGAAGCTACCGGCAATCATTGCTGCGGTTCGGCCGGCTGTGACATCGAAGACCAAGGTGGCTGAACCCACGATCAGGATGGCTACGCCGGCCAATGCCCATTTGGTGATGGCGTCGGCGCTGGAGACGAGAGTGGCTTTGAGTCCCCGGCGGAAAAGGCGGCGATGCACGCTGACCGGAAGCAGGATCAAGGCAGTTGTGAGGGCCGCTGCCATGACATTGAAGAGGTAGAGGCCGCGTTGCCAGTCGTCCAGGTGCTCAAAGCGCGATTGGAAAGGCAAGGTCAGCAGGAAGCCGCCCAGGATCTGGACTCCAGTCTGGAGCACCCGCAGTTCCTGGATCAGCTCCATCCAGTTGCGGTCCATCCGTTCTTCAACGGATTCGTTCCTGCCGGTCCTGGGAACCTGATCCGGCTCTACCATTCGTACACCTCCAGATAGCTATTGGTGGACGCTGACACTACACCGGACTACGGTCGAACTGTCAGCATTCCTCGAACAATTTCGGCGCCTCAAAGGATTTCCAAGGAGGAAGAAATGAGTCAGGACGAACACCGCGTTGATCCGGAAGACGCTGCCGGCGGCTATGGCACGCCAACCCCTGAGCAGGAACTGCCAGGACAGGGATCGGAGCGTGAAACACCGGAACGCCCATCGCCAGGAACGCCTCCCGGACCGGGGGGAACCACCTGAGGGCAGCCCCACCCCGGAAGACCCGGATACCTCTCCTGTTCCGGAGTCCCCGGACGAATTCCCCACTCCGCGGGATCCCGACGCGGCGCCCCCTCCCACTGCGGGCGACTAAAGCACGGCGGCTAAAGCGCCTGTTCGGTAGATGTATCCGGGTGCCGGATGCGCCGGAGGACTGCCCCCTGCCTGCAGGTTCAACTGCAGTGGGACAGCCCTCACATTCCGCGGATATTCATCGGCAGTCCGACCATCGTGCTCGGCCGGTTCGGGTCATTGTCGCGGTGCGCGCTCTATACCGTGTGTCCCCTGCGGCCCGACATGAAGCTGAGCAGCCAGCCGATAGCTGCGATGACGAGGAGGACGACGCCTACCCACAGCAGCCAGTTCAGGGCCGACGAGAAGCCGCCCACCAAGAGAAGGACAATCGCAACTACACCAGCAATGATCAGAAGCGTGTTCATGGTCAGCACATTCCTTTCTGGGGGAATCCGCAAAGAATCTTTTGGATTCCTGACTATGCATTCCTCTTTACTTCGATTTACTTCTACCGGTACTTGGAAGCGTTCCACCGCCTCCAAGGCCTTTTATCGCTATCACTTCCGGCCTTCGCCGAGGGGCGAAGTTCGCCAGATGTGAACGGCGACACTCTTCATTGTACTACTAAGCATCCTTATGAAAGAGTTATTGATGTCGCCACTTGATGATTGACCTACGTTGAAGGAATTCGACACAAGGGTTTTTCGCTTGCACCGACCGTCCAAGGAGAGGAACACATGAAAGCGTCACAGCAGCTTGCAGACAACCTTCAAATCGTCCTGACAGACCTGATCGAGCTACAGCTCCAGGGCAAGCAGGCGCACTGGAACATCGTTGGTCCGAACTTCCGCGACCTCCACCTCCAGCTGGACGAACTCGTCGCCGCCACCCGGAAATTCGCGGATGACACCGCCGAGCGGATGCGGGCCCTTCACGCCCTGCCGGACGGCCGGAGCGGGACCATCTCGGCCGGAACTCGCCTTGAAGAATTCCCCGGCGGGCTGGTCAACACCAAGAACGCCGTCAAGCTGGTGACCGAGCGCGTGGAACGTACCGTCCAGACCATGCGTGACGTCCATGACGAGGTGGATGAAGAAGACCCCACTACCGCGGACCTCCTGCACGAATTCATCGCCCGCCTGGAGCAGCTCGTGTGGATGATCAACGCCGAAATCATGAGCGCGGGAGCCGCTGTCACGGATCCCGACGAAGCCTAACCGGCGACAGAAGACGCGATCCTCGGACTGAAAATGCCAAGGCTTCGGCGAAGCGACCTTTCCAAGCCCGGTATTGAACGCCGCAGGGCAGGTAAAGGGTTCAGTTACAGGTATCCCGACGGGAGTCTGGTAAGCCAAGAGGATCGCCAGCGCATTAATGCGCTGGCGATCCCGCCTGCTTGGACCGAAGTGTGGATCTGTCCTGATAGCAATGGGCACATCCAGGCCACGGGAGTCGACGCCGCGGGTCGAAGCCAGTACATCTACCACCCCCGATGGCGCGAACGTAAAGACACCGAGAAGTTCCAGCGCGCCGCGGAATTGGGCTCCGTGCTCCCTGCCGTGCGAAGAACTGTCACGCTGCACTTGAAAGACGCGTCGTCTCCCAGGCAACAGACCCTGGCGGCGGCAGTGCGCCTCATGGACCTCGGCGCTCTCCGCGTGGGCTCTGAAAGCTACATGCGTCAGAACGGCTCCTATGGACTCACCACGCTCAGGTGCAGGCACGCCCGAATCAAAGACAATGCCGTCGGCCTGAAGTTTCCCGGCAAGAGCGGACAGTGGTGGGACACTTCCATCCAGGATCCCGCGCTGGCAGCTTTCCTTGAGCCACTGGCGCGGCGGCCCGGCAAGGAACGCCTGCTGGCCTACCAATCCGACGGTCCATGGGTTTCCGTTGATGCTTCGATGATCAACGAGTACCTGCGCGGCATTGCTGGAGCAGCCTACACCTCCAAGGATTTCCGTACTTGGAAGGGGACCGCGGCGGCAGCCCTATCCCTGGTGAAGTCCGAAGGCACCATGACGCGACCCCAGGCTTTGGTGAAGGCCATGAAGGACGCTGCCCAACTGCTCGGCAACACCCCCACCGTGGCGCGTACATCCTACGTGGACCCCAGGATCGTGGAGGCCTATCTGTCCGGAGAATTGCAGGACGTGAATCCGACCGAGGCCTCGATTGCCGCTTTCCTCGTTGGGAAGCAGGGCTAGCTGGGCCGCGTGCCCCGGCCGGTTTGTTTAGCACTATGTTCGAGGTAGACCCTTACGGCATCGATCAAGTGGCCGACGTGTTGGTGCATCAGTCGCCCCGCAGCCTCCGCATCCCGCCGGGACAAAGCTGCGGCCAGCTCCGCGTGGTCATGGGCTTGTTCGGAGACAACCTGGGAGTTTAGGGACACTTCTTCCAGAACGGTGGTCAGATTCGGATTGGCCGGTTCGATAAGGAGATGTGCCATGGACTCGAGGATTCTGTTGTGCGTTGCGGCGGCAACTGTGCGGTGAAACAGAGTGGAGGAATCCCTATTGGGGGTTGCCCCGGCCGCTACCGCGTCGCCATGGCTGGTGGCCTGGCGGGAGATCTCGTCGAGCTCCTCATCTGAGGCGCTTTCCGCGGCCAGTCGCGCGCCTTCGGATTCGACTGCGCGGCGGACCACCAGAATGTCCAAGAGTTCATTTAGATCCGTAGTGCTGGCGGCCCGGACCAGATTTGCTCCGTTTTCCTGGACGCGCAGGGCTGCCCTCAGTTCTTCAAGTCGTTGCTGGCCTAGTTCCGTAACCACCCGCCCCTGCTTCGGGCGTGGGATGAGGGTGAGGCCCTGTTGATCAAGTGAGCGCAGGAAACGGCCGGCCGTTGCCTCCGCCACATGGATGCCGGACTCATTGAAAGCCTCTGCCAAACGAGACGAGCCTACGGGTCGTTCTGACTCCCGGATCAGCGTGAGTGCCAGGATTTCCATCTCAAGGTTCGGTGAGGTCACTAGAGGCCTCCTTTCCCGTGGCGAGGGGTTCGCGCGTCTGCATGGAAGCCATCTTCCCACAGCTCCCGAAGCAGGCACTGCTCAGGAAGCAGCTGTTGACTGCTGTGCATTAGTACTTCATCATTGGTGATGAAGTACTAATGCTGTCGAGGAACATCGGTTCGAAGTGTGGGTGGATTCAATGAAAAGTTCTCAGAGTGATCTGGGGCCCGTGCGGGACTTCATCGGCTATGGCAGACATAAGCCCCAGGTATCTTGGCCGCAAAACGCAGCCGCCGTGGTGAACTTCTGCATCGCCTACGAGGAAGGCGCTGAGCGGAGCGTCCTCGATGGGGATGCCCGGGGCGAGAGCCTCGGGCCGGGGCGTGAAGCCGGGCCCGGACACAGGGACCTCGCCGTCGAGTCTATATACGAATATGGCAGTCGGGCCGGGATCTGGCGGATTGCCGATCTGCTTGATGAGTACAGTCTTCCGGCTACGCTCTTCGCCCCAGCCGTTGCTTTGGAAAAGAACCCGGAGGTCTGCCAATGGGTGGCCGAACGGGGACACGACATCTGTGCACATGGCTGGCGCTGGACCGACCCCGCGGAATTGACGCAGGACCAAGAGCGTGAGCGGATCAAGCTGGCGGTTGAATCAATAGAGCAGACCTGCGGACGCCGGCCGGTTGGTTGGCGTTCGCGGACGGGGCCAAGCCTGCACACCCGTCGTCTGCTTGTCGAAGAAGGTGGGTTCATCTATGACTCGGATGCCTATAACGATGACCTTCCGTATTTTACAGAGGTCGGAGCCCGCGAGCACTTGGTGGTCCCGTACACCTTGACCTATACGGAAGGCCGGCTGGTCCAGCCCATGGGGTTCACTAGTCCATTCGATTTCTGGGAAACATGCCGCCGCGGCCTGGACGAGCTTAGGCGCGAAGGACACCGGGGTTTCCCAAAGATGATGTCGATCGGCATCCACCCCCGCCACACCGGACAGGCCGGCCGCATGGCGGGAATGCGCGACTTTGTCGAATATGCGCTGGGCACCGGGGATGTGCTGTTCAGCACCCGTGAGGCGATCGCCAGGCATTGGATCCGGGAACGGCCGGCAGCGGGGGAACGACTTCAAGCATCAGCAAACGCAGGAGGAGAACAATGACGCATCAGATACTCGGAACTCAGCGCCGTACTGCGCACATCAATGGAAAACCTGTTGACGCCAAGGATTCCTTCGCTGTTCTGGATCCGGCGACAGGTCTGGAGCTGGCCAACGTGGCGGCCTGTGGCCCCGATGAAGTGGACCAGGCGGTAAGCGCAGCACGCAGGGCTTTCGACGGCGGGTGGAAGCGGACAACGGCGGCTGAACGCGCCCGGATCCTGCGCAGTATTTCGTCGGCCATCGTGGCGAATGGGGACGAACTGGCCCGAATAGAGAGCGAGGATACGGGCAAACCCTTGCGGCAGGCCGTGGTGGACGTCAACTTTGCCGCGCGCTTCTTCGAGTACTACTCCAATATGGTGGAGGCTGTCTTCGGCAGCATCATTCCCGCCGCGACGGACCGCATGACCTTCTCGGTCCGGGAACCTTACGGTGTCACCGGGCACATCACTCCCTGGAACTACCCATTGGGCTTGGCAACCCGAACGCTTGCGCCTTCCCTGGCGGCGGGAAACTGCTGCGTGCTTAAACCGGCAGAGGAAGCGCCGCTGTCCACGCTGCGCCTAGCCGAAATCATGTCTCAGGCTGGCCTGCCGGACGGCGTCCTCAATGTTGTCCCCGGTATCGGGGCAGAAGCGGGAGCCGCGTTGGCAGCGCACCCCGGCTTGGGCAAGCTCTCCTTTACCGGCTCCGTGCCGGTGGGCGTGAAGATCGGGCAGGCCACAGCAGCCAACCTCGTCCCGGCAGACCTGGAGCTGGGCGGAAAATCGCCCAACATCGTCTTCGCGGACGCAGACATGGACGCTGCTGCTTCGACCGTGGCCGCTTCAATCCTGCAGAACGCCGGCCAGACCTGCTCGGCCGGTTCCCGCCTCCTGGTCCATGACAGCGTCCATGATGAATTCGTCGACCGGCTCGTGCGTATCTTCCAGAGAACCACCCTCGGCCCGGGACTGGCGAATCCCGGCTTAGGCCCGGTGATTTCGCGCAAACAGCAAGCGAGGGTACTCGATTACATTGCCTTGGGCCGAGGAGAAGGCGAACTCCTGGTCGGCGGCGGCGTGCCGGATGATGAGGCCTTGGCCGGAGGGAACTTCATCCTTCCCACAATCTTTGACGGCGTGAGCCCGACCGCCTCGATTGCCCAACAGGAAATCTTCGGACCGGTACTTACGGTGACCAGCTTCGACAGCACTGACGAAGCAGTGGAACTTGCCAATGGAACCGACTATGGACTGGTGGCAGGTGTATGGACCGCTGACGTTGGCCGCGCCCACAGGATGATCCGGGACCTGCATTGCGGCCAAGTGATGGTCAACACCTTCTCCAACGGGGTGGAACTGCCGTTCAGTGGGCGGAAACACTCCGGATACGGGACGTCGAAGAGCTACGAGGCCCTACTTGGCTACACACAGTCCAAGGGTGCCGTGATCATGATGGCCGAACACTAATGGGCGCGTCACGAAACGGGCTGGTCGTTGCTGGTGGGCGGGTGGTCCTTCCTGAGCGAATTATCGACGCCGACCTTCTGGTTCGGGACGGAAAGATCGTGGCCCTCCGTGAACGATTGGGCCGCGACACGGCCGCCGAAGCTGCGGCCGAACTCTCCGGAGCTGAGACTGTGGACGCGAGCGGCCTGATGGTCATGGCTGGGATGATTGATACTCATGTCCACCTCCGGGACCCAGGTCACCCCCACCGCGAAACATTCAGCACCGGGACAGCAGCCGCCGCTGTGGGTGGGGTTACCACCGTGCTTGAGATGCCATCGGGGATTCCTGCGGTTGCGGATGCTGCGAGCTGGCACTACAAGAACGACGTCGTTGCGCCCAAGGCCATCGTCGATTATGGACTATATGGTGGCGCCGGTTACAGCAACACCGGGCGGATCGTGGAACAGGCCGCGGCCGGCGCGGTGGCATTCAAGTCGTTCATGAACGCTCCGGCGCCGGGAGCGGATCCCGGGTTCGATTCGCGGGCACTTCCGGACGACGCATCGTTTCTTGCCGCCATGAAAGCCATCGCGTCAACAGGGCGTGTCGCCGTCGTTCACGCTGAAAGCGACTCCATCTGCGGATGCCTTGCGGCGCAAATGAAAACAAGCGGACGCAAAGACCTGCGCGCACATGCAGAGTCAAGGCCGCCCCTGGCCGAGGAGGAAGCAGTGGCCCGGGCCATCCTGTTAGCGGGCGCCGCCGGCGCCCGGCTTTCAATTGCCCACATCAGCACCGGAGCCGCAGTGGAGCGCGTCCGTCGGGCAAAGGCCAAAGGGCAGATGGTAACGGCCGAGGCGTGCCCCCATCACCTGTTCCACACATTGACTGCCAGCGAACATCTGGGCCCCTATGCCAAGATCAATCCGCCCCTACGTGAGGAGGCTGATGTTGTGGCGTTGTGGGCAGGCATCGCCGACGGCACGATCGACTACATCGGTACGGACCATGCCCCTTACACCACCGTGGACAAGGACAAAGGCTGGGATGACATCTGGAGCGCACCATCCGGAGTCCATGGGCTGGAGTCCGTCGTGCCCGCACTGTTGACCGCGGTCAACCAAGGGAAACTGACGTTGCCCCAGCTCACGCGGGCAATCTCCCTGCGCGCATCGCAGGTCTTCGGTCTCGTGTCCAAAGGCGAAGTACGTGAGGGCGCTGATGCGGACTTCATTCTGGTGGACATGGACCGAAGCGGCGTGATCGACCCGGGCAGACAGCACTCAGTGAGTCGTGAAGCGGCGAAACTGTGGGCGGGACGCCTGATGCGCGGAGCTGTGGTTGCCACGTATGTCCGCGGACGGATCGTCGCCAAGGACGGCAAGGTGCTCGGCCAGCCCGGGTTCGGTCAGCTGGTCCGACCCGGCGGCGGCCGCCCATGACACCGGTAGGGATCATCGGCTGTGGAAGCACGGGGCTTGCCCTTGCCGCGCACGTGACGCAGCAGGGCGGGGCGGTACGGAATATGGTCGACCAGAATCATCATTTGTTGGACAGGCTTCGCCGCTCAGGAACGCTCACGATGAGCGGTCATCTGGGAGACGCCGTATTTGCTCTCCCAGAGTTGTCTGACGGCTACGACAGCCTAGAAGAGTGCGGCCTGATCTTCATTGCGACCACCGCGGACCGACATCTGGCTGTGGCTCAAAGTCTTGCCAGCGTCCTGCACGAAGGCCAACTTTGTGTGCTCGCCACGGGTTACGCCAACGGGGCATCCGCATTTGCGGGGGCGCTCACCGCAGCCGGGTTCACAGGTGGCGAGGACTGCGTCGTTGCGATGAACACCACGCCCCACCTGTCGTACGCCCCTGGTGACGGTTCGGTACATATTTCCGCAGTGAAGAGCTGGTTAGAAGTGTCTGCGGCGAGTGAGCTTGCCGCCACCAAAGGCATGTCCTTGCTGACGCCATGGCTTCCTGCCGCAACACTGGCCCGGCACCAGGTGGCCTCGTCCCTGAACAACCCGAACCCCGTCGCCCATGTACCGGCAACAGTGCTGAATGCGGTCATAGCCTCTCAAGAGGCGCATGGTTTGATCCCACACCAGGGGGCGTTCCACTTGGGCGACTTCGGTGCACCGGCGCTGGAAGCACTGCGTAACGTGCTCGACGCCGAACGACTCGCTGTCATGAGAGCCCTAGGCATGGGCCGGCATGGCGTAAGCAGGAACGACTTCTCGTCGCGGGCCTATGGACCAAGCTCGCGGGAAATGCTGCCGCCCCGGGTTGGTCCAACCTTCCAACGGCGCTTCGTCACGGAGGACGTACCGTGCGGCCTCGTTCCCTTGGAAGTACTCGGCCAACGGGCAGGTACTCCCACGCCAGCGATGACTGCCGTGATCTCCTTGATCTCCATGCTGGAAGGTCAGGACTTCAGGGAACACCCCGCTGTGCCGGGTCGAGTGGCTGGTCTGGGACCAAACGGCATAGCAGGACTACGGCAACGGGTAGGAGCCCAGAAATGACCGGAGAATGGCCGCACACCGGCAAGCGGATTGCGGTTACGGGAGCAGCCCGGGGGATCGGCCGCGGTATTGCCGAGCGCTTCGCGGGCGCAGGCGCCCATGTCACCCTGCTCGACAAGGACGGACCGGAAGCTGAGCGGACGGCAATGGGCATTCCGAATGCAACGGCCATTGAACTCGACGTGACCGATACCAGGGCTACGGAGGGCTTCTTTGCTGACGCAGAGCACGCGTTCGATGTTGTTATAGCCAACGCCGGCGTGTCTCTGCCAAAGCAGTCCGCCCTGGAGACCTCAGACAAAACCTGGGACTGGCTGATGGACAACAACCTCAAAGGCGCCTTCAATACGATGCGTTGCGGGGCGGCCCGCATGCTCAGGGATGGGGTTCCTGGAAGAGTCATTGCCACATCCTCAGTGGCAGGCCTGACGGCTGAGCCCGGCTATGCCGTCTATGCAGCCGCCAAGTGGGGGCTTATGGGACTGGTGAAGTCAATGGCCATGGAGCTCGCACCCTCGGGGATCCTCGTCAACGGTGTGTGCCCGGGCGATGTCCAGACTAGGTTCCTCACCGAGACAGCCGACTCCGGCGTCTACAGCGGAGCGCTGGGGCGACCTGCGCGCATAGAAGAAATAACTGGCGTCTACCTTTGGCTTGCCGGCCCCGAAGCCAGCTATGCCGTGGGGGAGATGGTCGTCCTGGACGGCGGTTTGTCCCTTTCCGCGATGTCCCGGTAGCCGTCCGGGAGCCGTAGGCCAAAAGGAAAAAGTTATTGCATCATCATTGATGATGAAGTAGATTTGGTGGTACGGATCACACTGAAGCCCGGAGGGCTCAGGCTCCGGCTTCACAAAAAACAAAGTGGCAGGCAATGGTGCAGCCGCTGTTTCCGGAAGCACTCAGCCCATTCTCAGGAGGCAAAAAATGAGTTCACTAGACATTAAGGGCGGCAGCCCCAGACTTAATTCCATGCTGTTGAAGCTCTCCGAATCGGTCGACAAGATTCCGCTGACACGGACCCACTGGACAACAATCCTGCTGGTTGTCGCCGGTATGTTCTTCGACATCCTCGAGTCCAACTCCCTTGGCTTGGCTGGCCCGCAGATTATTGCGACCTTCGGCATCTCCAAAGCCGAATTTGCCTTGATCAGCTCCATGACCTTCATCGGACTTACGATCGGGGCGTACCTGGGCGGGATGCTCTCGGATATCAAGGGCCGGAAGTTCGCCCTCGTAGCGAATCTCGTCGTTTACTCAGTGGGCGGCGTACTCTGCGCGCTGGCCCCAAACTACGAAGTTCTCATGGGGTCGCGATTGATAGTGGGTATCGGCCTTGGGGGCGAGCTGGCAGTGGGAATTGCTCTGATCTGCGAAATCATGCCCACCAAATACCGCGCCCAAGCGGTAGCCGCCCTCAATGTTGGTTCCGGTGGACTTGGCAACGTCGTCGCCCCCGCTTACGCCGCCCTTGTCCTTGTAGCCTTGGGAAACTTCTTTGGTGGACCGCAGGTTGCATGGCGTTGGCTGTTCGGCCTTCTGATCCTGCCGGTCCTTCTTGTTTTGGTGATTCGGCGCAACATGCCGGAATCACCGCGCTTTCTCCTCACGCGCGGCGACATTGCCGGCGCAAATCGAAGCCTGACCGCGTTGGCAGCGGGCAAGGTCCCTGACGATGAAATCCATATCCGTGAAGAAGACCTCCAAGCCACAGACGGTAACCGCATTGTCCGCCCCGAGAAGATTCGTTTGGGCGAGATCTTCACCAGCGGCCTGCGCCGCCGGACTGCAACGGCCAGTGGCGCGTACTTCATGGTTGTGGCCGCCCAGATGTCACTTCTGACCCTGATGCCAACCTTCCTTGTCGCCCGCGGTTCAACTCTTGGCCAAAGCCTGCTGTACACGCTGATCATGCAAATTGGCAGCCTCCTCGGTGCCTTATGTGCGGCAACCATCACATATCGGTTCAAGCGACGCACGGTAATGGTCACTGGTGCCGTGCTTGGCTGCCTGGTCGGCCTGGGATTCGGTCTGCTGGCGAACACGGACCCGCTGATTCTGGTGTTCGGCTCCCTGTTCCAGTTCTTCACACTCCTGCTAACCACGACGTTGTGGTCCTGGGCCCCGGAACTGTTCCCCACCAGGGTGCGCGGGTTCGGAGTCTCCTTCGTCAAGGGCACCGGTGGCCTGGGCATCATCGTCATGCCGCCGTTGATTGCTCTGATCTTCGATAACGCCGGCCTTCCCGGGATTTTCACCACCATGGCAATCATGTTCGCCATAACGGCAGTCCTGGCATGGGCTGGTGTTGAAACCAAGGACCAGACGCTCGAAGAGGCAAACGAGGCGAGGCCCGTCTTCCATGGCTGAAACGCTGACGCCCGTTCCGGGCGGCACCATACGCATCGTTGCGGCCCGGAACCTTGCCTACCTACCCCATTACGTGGGAATCTCCCGCGGCTACTTTGCCGGCCAGGGGATCAACGTTGAGGTGATCGAGAAGCAGCCCGGACATGGAACTATCACCGATTCAGTGGTCCGCGGCGAAGCCGAGCTTGTCCTGGGAAGCGTCGTTTTTGCAGACCGGCTCAACAGGACGACACCCAGCGTCATTGCTGCAGTGAGCAACACCCAGACCCGGCATTTCCTCTTTCAACGGGCCGCTGACGCTGTGATTGGTGGAAGCCCGGATTCCTTCGACTGGCAGGAACTGCGTGGCAGGGTTGTGCTCGTGGCCCCAAGCTTTGTCCCTACATCATGGGTCGCCTTCCTGGAGATCCTGCACCAGCGCGGCATCCCCTTGGGGGATGTCAGGCTCCTGGTTGGCTACCAGCCTGAAGCTGTGGTGGAGGAGTTCCTTAGCGGATCGGGAGATTTTTTCCTGGCCGGCGGGCAGGAAGCCCAGGACCCCCGATTACGTGAAGCGGTCCCCCTGGCCAATGGGCTAGGTCCCGTCCCTTGGTCTGTCTACTGCTGCACCCGGGTGTGGGCACAGGATCACGGCGCTGAACTCGATGCCTTCCGCGCCGCTTTGGAGAAAGCCCAAGCATGGCTGGCAGTGCAAAGCTCAGCCGATGTGGCTGCAGCAGCACGCGAATGGTTTTCTGCCATCCCGCTCGGGGAGCTGAAGGGCACGGTTGAACAGTTCCAGCGCATCGGTTTTTGGGCAAAGAAGCCACAAGCAGTTCCGGGGGAGTTCAGGGCTTGGCGGGCCGCGCTCGTGCGGGCTGGGCTGCTCGCAAGCGACACGGAACTCCTGGAAATGATCGAAGAACCCTCCGGCACAGAATTCCAAGGAGACGAGAATGACACAGACGCAGCTTGATCACCCTTACCTCTCCCGGGAGGTGAGCAGGGACGAAGATCAGCACGCCCTGGAACTCCACTCCCAGGCAACGGTGGTGGATACCTGCGGCGCGATTCCTCCGGGTGGAGATGGATCCTTGGATGATTCCATCGCCCTCCTGCGCCGTGGGGGGGTGGACTGCGTTGGCATGACCCTCTCAGCGGAGGAACACGATCAGCGGGCGGCCATGGACCAGATCACTTTCTGGAACCGCAATATCCGTAAGCACTCGAGGGACCTCGTGAAGGTCAGGTGCGCCGACGACATCCGGCAAGCCAAGGAGGATGGCCGAATCGGCGTTTACTACCTTTTCCAGAACGCCAAGCCATTTGGGGATGATCCCGGCAATGTAGAACTCTTCAAAGACATGGGGGTAGTCTCATCGGCGATCACATACAACAAGCGCAACTTCCTGGGCGACGGCTGCGCTGAGCCGGAAAACTCCGGGATCAGCAGCATCGGTCGCGACATGATTTCTGAGATGAACCGGGTGGGCATGTTGGTCGATCTCTCCCACGGCGGAAAGCGGACCCAACTGACTGCTGCACAGGCTTCAATCGCACCGCCATACTTCTCCCACAACAACTGCCATTCCGTGTTCGGAAACCGCAGAAATGCCACGGACGACACTATGCAAGTGGTTGCCAGCAAGGGCGGCATGATGAGCACGATGCCCCTGGAAATCAACGATGAATACCAGCCCACGGTGGCCAACATGGTTGACCATCTCATGCATACTCTGGAAATCTTCGGCGCTGGAGGCGTAGGCGTCTGCACGGACTTTCCCAAGGGCAGACGGAGTGTCTATGACTCCGCATACATCGATGAACACGGATATCTCAATATCCAGTACGACGGCACGCTATACGTAAAGCGGATGAAATGGGAAGGCCCGGGCTGTCTGCACAGACCGCCGTGGTACCCCTACGCCGAGGGCATCAAAACTTACGAGGGCCTTCCCAATGTCACCCGGGAGCTGGTCATCCGCGGGCTAGATGATGGCACAGTCCTGGCCGCGCTCGGGGGCAACTTCATTGACCTGATGAGCCGGGTCGTCGGCTAGAACGCAAGACGGGATTCCTGCTCAAGACAGAGAAAAGGCCTGATGCCACCCAAATCCGGGTGACGTCAGGCCTTTTCCGTGTCGCTGAGCGGTTTCGCGGTCTTACTCGGCGTCGTGGTCCGTTTCGAGGATCTTCACCAGGGTGTCCAGGGCTGCTTCTGCGCCTTCGCCTTCGGCGCGCAGCACTACGACGTCGCCGTGGGAGGCGCCCAGGCTCATGAGGGACAGGATGCTTGCTGCGTCCATGGCGTCATCGGCCGGCTCGCCTTCACGGGCGATCGTGACCTCGAGGTCAAGGTCGCCTGCGGCTTCAGCGAAGATGGCTGCCGGGCGGGCGTGGAGGCCGACGCGGCTTGCGATGGTGGCGGTACGTTCAGGCATTGGTGCTCCTTTGTTGTGGGTGGTTTGTGGGAAGTCTAGAGGCCGAGCTCGTTCAGGATGGGAAGCTGGGCCCGGACCGCGCTGCGTGCCGCGGCTGCATTGGGCGCCGCCAGAGCGGTTGCTGCGAGCTGTTGCGCCTGGGCAACGGTCACGGTGGCAAGCACGGCTGCGACGCCGGCAAGCGCCCGGGCGCTCATCGACAGTGTCGCGACGCCGAGTCCAACCAGTACGACGGCGAGGGCCGGGTCCGCTGCTGCCTCACCGCACACGCCAACAGGCTTTGCCGTGCCGCTTTCGCCGCTGACCTGCGCGGCGCCGTCGGCCGTTAGCTTGACCAGCTGCAGTACTGCAGGCTGCCAAGGATCGTTCAGGGTGGCGAGCGGCCCGAGCTGACGGTCCGCTGCCATGGCGTACTGGGTGAGGTCATTGGTGCCCAGCGAGGCGAAACTGACTTCGCGCAAGACTGTGGCGGCGGTCAGTGCTGCCGACGGGACTTCGACCATGACACCCGGGGTCTTGAGCCCGGCGGCGGCGCAAAGGGTGGCGAACCGCGCGGCCTCGTCCGCCGTCGAGATCATGGGTGCCATGACCCAGACCTCGGCGTTGTTGGCTGCTTCGGCGGCGGCGATGGCCTCGAGTTGCCGTTCGAGGACGCCGGGGGACGTGAGGTCCGTGCGGTATCCGCGGACACCGAGCGCAGGGTTCGGTTCGTCGGCATTGGTGAGGAACGGCAGCGGCTTGTCCGCGCCGGCGTCCAGGGTCCGGACCACAACTTTCTTACCCGGGAAGGCTGCGAAAACATCTCCGTAGGCGGCGACCTGTTCCTCCACAGTGGGTTCGTCGTCGCGGTCCAGGAAGCAGAATTCGGTGCGCAGAAGTCCAACGCCTTCGGCTCCGGCGTCGGCCGCTTTGACAGCGTCCGCACCCGTGCCGACGTTTGCCAACAACGGCACCCGGAAACCGTCCGCCATGGTGTTGTTGCCGCTGAAGGCGGCAAGTGTGGAAGCCTGGGTGGCCCACGCCTTGGCAGCCAACCGCAGGTCTTCCCCAGGCTCAGCGGTGATGGTCCCCGCGGCGCCGTCAACGTAAACCTCGGTGCCGTCCGCGATCTCGTCCACGCCGAGGGCGGCGACGACGGCGGGCAAGCCGAGCGCACGGGCAAGGATGGCTGTGTGCGACTGCGGTCCGCCGCTGGAAGTAATCAGCGCGACTACCTTGGATGGGTCCAGCGTGGCGGTGTCAGCAGGCGCCAGGTCCTCGGCCGCAAGGATGAAGGGGACATCGGAGGCGGGGATTCCCGGTGCCGGCAAGCCCCGAAGCTCCGACACGATGCGTGCCCGGACGTCGAGGACGTCCGCCACGCGCTCAGCCATGTACCCGCCCAGGCCCTTGAGGGTCTCAGCCACCGTTCCGCCAGCCTCCCAGATTGCACGTTCAGCAGTCCGTGCACCACCTGGAGCCTCGGGAGACAACAGCTTGATGGCCGATTTCACCAGCATGGGGTCGGCGGCCATCAAAGCCGTTGCTTCCAGGACTTCCTTGCCTTCTCCGCTGGCCGTAGCCGCGCGGGCCCTCAGTTCCGCCTGAACCGCCTTGGCAGCGTCCTTGATGCGCTGCCCCTGCGATTCAACCGTGACGTCGGCAGGAATGTTGACGTTCGCGTGCGGTTCCTGGACCGGTTTCGGCATTTGCTTTACCGGTGCCAGGACGCGCCCGGGAGCTACGCCTACGCCTGAGAAGGTCTGCATGTATCTGGTCCTCTGATTGCTTGGGTGCTGTTGGGCTGACGGGGTATCGGGCGGCGCTTACACGCCTGCCGGGACGGGAACTGCCTCGGCCTCAACCGGCTTGCGGACAGCCCAGCGCTTGAGGGCAATCACCAGGAGGGCGGTGATGACCACACCGACAGCGATCGACAGGAAGAACAACAGGAAGTTGTCGATTGCGAAGAACACGAAGATGCCACCATGCGGAGCCTTGGACGTGACCGCAAATGCCATGGACAATGCACCGGTTACGGCACCGCCCACCATGCTGGCAGGGATGACGCGGAGCGGGTCAGCAGCTGCGAACGGGATGGCGCCCTCGGAGATGAACGATGCACCCAGAAGCCAGGCGGCCTTTCCGTTTTCACGTTCAGCCAAGGAGAACAGCTTCTTGTCCAGCACAGTAGCCAGGGCCATGGCGAGCGGCGGAACCATGCCCGCTGCCATCACTGCGGCCATGATCTGCCACGGTGCCTGGTTTGCGACCGTTGCCGTGCCGAGGCCTGCAACAGCGAACGAGTAAGCAACCTTGTTGACAGGACCGCCGAGGTCGAAGCACATCATGAGGCCCAGGATGATGCCGAGGACGATTGCGCCGGCGCCGGTGAGGCCCGAGAGGCCGGTGTTAAGTGCCTTGGTCAGTGCCACGATCGGAGCACCAAGGATCAGGAACATGAGGCCGGAAGCAACCAGGGAGGCCAGCAACGGAATAATGACCACCGGCATCAGGCCACGCAGCCAGCGGGGAACATCGAGCTTGCCGATCTGGAAGGCGATGTAGCCAGCCAGCAAACCGCCAACAATGGCGCCCAGGAAGCCTGCGCCCATGAATCCTGAAACAGCACCGGCAACAAAACCGGGGGCAATGCCGGGCCGGTCAGCGATGGCATAAGCGATGTAGCCGGCCAGCGCAGGAACCAGGAATCCGAGGGACAATGCGCCGATCTTGAAGAGCACAGCACCGATGTAGGCGCCCAGCGGACCCCAGGCGTTGTTCGGGAACTCGGTGGGCAGGTTGAAAATGCTGTTCTGCACCAGCATCTTGTCAGCGAAGCCGGTGATGTCGTAGCCGCCAAGCAGGAAGCCGATGGCAATCAGCAAGCCGCCACCCGCTACGAACGGGATCATGTACGAAACACCCGTGAGGAGTGCGCGCTTCAGCTTCTGGCCGATGTGCTCGCCCTTTTCCTCAGCAGCACGCTCTGCCTGCTCTTCGGCACCGAAGTGCGGGACGCGGCGGGCGTGCGGGTCGTCCGCAGCAGCCAACGCTTCCTGGACCATCTTGGTGGGTTCGTCAATGCCGCGCTTGACCGGAGCGTTGATGACCGGCTTTCCGGCGAAGCGCTCCTTGCCACGGACGTCCACGTCGACAGCGAAAATCACTGCGTCAGCAGCGGCAATGATGGCCGGATCCAGCGGCTTGGCGCCGGAGGAACCCTGCGTCTCAACCTGGAGGTCCACGCCCATTTCCTGGGCCGCGGCAACCAGCGAGTCAGCCGCCATGTACGTGTGGGCGATGCCGGTTGGGCAGGCGGTCACGGCGACGATGCGCTTGGGTGCGGCAGCCGCCGTCGTGGTTGATGCGGCAGTGGCCCCAGCGGGAGCCGCGGCGTGGGCTGCAGCCGGCTTGTCCGCCAAGGCCCCATCCACGAGGTCCACGATGTCCTGCTCAGTGGCTGCGGCACGCAGCGCTGCCGTGAAGTCCTTCTTGATGAGGGAGCGGGCCAGCTTGGAGAGCAGCTTCAGGTGCTCCTGGTCAGCACCGTCCGGCGCGGCAATGAAGAAGATGAGGTCCGCCGGGCCGTCCTTGGCGCCGAAGTCCACCTTGTGGGACAGGCGGGCCATGGCCAGGGCGGGCTCGGTGACTGCGGCTGAGCGGCAGTGCGGAATCGCTATGCCGCCGGGGACGCCGGTAGCGGTCTTCTGCTCGCGGGCGAAGGCATCCGTGAAGAGCCCTTCAACCTCGGAAGCACGGCCAGCGGCGGCGACTTTGCCGGCCAGGACGCGGATGACGTCGGCAGGGGAGTCGCCCAGGTTCTGGTCGAGGATGACCAATTGGGGTGTGATCAGCTGGGTCACTGTTAGTCCTTCTGGAGGGCCGTGATGGTTACGGCGTTGGGGGTTGTCTGGTGGACTGCAGGGACAGTGGAGCCCGGCAGCGAAGCAGCAGCGGCACCATGTGCCACGGCCTGACGAAGGCAGTCCTGGGCGGAACCGCCTTGGGTAGCAGCCAGCAAGTAGCCGGCCAGTGCAGAATCCCCGGCGCCCACCGTGCTGACGGCTTGGATGGGGGGATGGGTGGCAAGCCACGCCCCATCAGCCGTCACCAGGATTGCGCCCTTGGATCCGAGTGTTGCCAGAACGGCGCCCACACCGCTTTCGACGACGGCGGCAGCAGCTTGGGCGGCTTTTGCCGGGTCTGCTTCCAGTTCGTCAGCGGTTGAGACGATGGTGAAACCGGCAGCGGCAGCGAGCTCTGCGAGCTCTTCCGCGTTGGGCTTGAGGAGATCGGGTTTTCCTGCGGCATCGCCTTTCAAAGCTGCCGCAAGCGGAGCCCCGGAAGAGTCGATGGCGATGCCGGGGATTGCAGTTCCATCAGTGTTCGACCGGAGCCGACGAGCGATTGTGGCGTAGAAATCCGCGGGCACTCCTGGTGGGAGCGAGCCTGCGAGAACCACCCAGCTGGCGCCACGGGAGCGCTCCAGCAGCAGCCCGATCAGGGCTTCCTGCTGTTCGTCGCTCAGCTCCGGGCCGGGTTCGTTGATCTTGGTGGTGACGCCATCCGGTTCGGTGAGGGTGACGTTGCTGCGTAGGGCCTGACCGATAGGTAGGGCAGCGAAGGGCACGCCGGCGTCGTGCAGTCCGGAAAGTACCGGATCCGAGTCAGCGCCCGGAAGCACGGCGAGTGTTTCGAGGCCGGAAGCCACCAGGGCACGGGAAACGTTGACGCCCTTTCCGCCCGACTCCTGGTGGACGGCGACAGCACGCTGTACCTCGCCGCGGGCCAGCGGTGCCGGAAGTTCGACCGTGCGGTCCAGGCTTGGATTGGCGGTCAGTGTGACGATCATGCGATCACCACGTCGACGCCGGCTTCGGCCAGCGCTGCGCTGAGTTCAGCGGAGGGTTCACTGTCTGTAATCAAAGTGTCAACATCCTTCAGGGTGGCGAACTGGACCAATGTCTCGGCGTCCAGCTTGGAAGAATCGGCCAATGCCACAACGCGGCGGGCTGACTTGACGAAGGCGGCTTTTACCGCGGCTTCTTCAGGATCGGGCGTGCTCAGCCCGAAGACGGAGTGGATGCCGTTTGCGCCGACGAAGGCGATGTCCGGACGAAGCTTGTAGGCGGCCTCCACCGTGGACTGTCCGACGGCGGCTTGGGTCAGCCCGCGGACGCGGCCACCCAGGATTTGGAGGGCAATGCCGGCTGTGGAGGAGAGCTTGCCCGCGATGGGAATGGCGTGGGTGATGACCACGAGCTCTTCGTTGCCGTTGCCTGCGGGTGTCCGCTGGGCGAGCAGGTCTGCGAGGGTCTCGGTTGTGGAGCCGGCGTCCAGCAGGATGCTGCCGGTGGTGAGTTCCGGAATCAGGGCGAGTGCGGCAGCTGCGATGCGGTGTTTCTCGGACTGGCGCTGGATGGCACGCTCCAGGATGCTTTCCTCGCGGGTGCTCAAGCGGTCCGAAGGAACGGCCCCACCATGAACGCGGCGCAGGCTCCCCGAAACTTCGAGAGCTGCGAGATCACGGCGGATGGTCTCAGTGGTGATGCTGAAACGGTCGGCGAGGTCAGTGACGCTCACCCGTCCGCGCTCGGCGACGAGTGCGGAGATCAGTTGTTGGCGCTCTTCAGCGAACACTTACCCTCCATTGCGGTAAAACCATTTATCAGTGCAGCCGCATCAGGTGACTGCTGTCACAACGATGTGGAATTGCTTGACTCTATCTTTGTTTGTGTTGGTAAGTCAATAGAAACCAACATAAACAAAGATCGCATTTGGTGGGCTGTTCGGCTGGGCTGCTCGGCGGGTACGTGGCTTTCAGGGCACGCCAAAGGGCATGCCACACTCCCTGTAGTGCGACATGCCCTTCCTTCGGATCCTGACTGGGGGATTTGCCGGGATCCGGTCTATGGGGTTGGAAACCTTCTAAAGAGGCGGTTGTCCAGATGGCTGTCCGGGCGGTTGTCCAGTATCTGGCCGCGCCGGTGGAGACGGCACTGTTGGCCCCGGCGTCGGGTCCGGTACCGGGGGAGGCCCTGGCTCCGGCAGGGGAACCGGTTCGGGTGTGGGCCCCGGCTCCCTGGTGGGATCGGGATGCGAACGGTCCGGCGGGAAGTCACTCAAGGTCAAGCGCCCCGTAGGTGGGTGGCGCGCCGATGAAGTTCGCGCCTGACGCTTGGGGAGTACCTGCTGGTGTCCCACCCGGAGGCCGTGTAGTCGATCGGAAGATTGTCCGGGTCCGGTGGATCCGGAATCTTGTGCTTTCCAACCGGCCTGCGATCAGTCCCGGTAACTGGAGACTCGTCCTTCTTTGAATCGGTCTGCATGTTTTCCCTTCCTGTTCCTCTACCTCTGGCAAAACTGGTTTCGTTGCTCATGGCGCGTGATCACTTGATCTAGTCCGGGATTTCCATGCGGAAGCCACAGGGGCAGCCGAGGATGCGGGTATTGATGATGACCTCGTACATGCGTAGTTGGCCCCCAGGTTTCAGGACAAGCGGGGCCTGGATCCGCCGCAGCTCGCAACTACTGGTCCTCATGGGTTCCCCACAATGCAAGTACTGGCCCCCGAACTGCAGTATTCCCTGGGAAACCCCGGGGCGGTTCAGGACGACGGCCACCCTTTGTACCGTGGCGGTCTGGTCGTAGGAGTAATTGCAGGCGTGGCATTCGTAGGCCACATCTACCGTGTTGGGGGAGGGAGGATAGTGCGATTGGATCGAATCCACCACCAAATGTTGGTCAGTATTGCAGCGTGTACACCACAGGGGTTCGTCTGGTTGGTGGGCTTCGTCGGGAACTCTGGACTCGGGCTGGGCCGACATGGGATTTACCTCTGCATTGTTAATGCGGGGTGCCCGTCTGCATGAGCTGTAAAGCCTGTCCGGCAAAGCGGACTCTAGCTAGATTGTGCACATAGGTGCACGGCAGATGCAAGGATTCTGGAGCTTGTTCTTCCGGGAGTGACGAGTTGGCTCCGGACGATCGTAAACTGAATCATGGACGAAATGCACGTTGATTTTGCGGTGCCGGACGATGTCCCAGCGCCGCCGGATACTGTCCCATCGCTTGACGATGTTTCGGTGCCTGAACAACTCCAGGACTTGGTGATAGACAGCGATGATGTAGCGGGATTCCTGCATGATCTTGCCGTCTTCTCCGCGGCCTCCGTTTCCGAAGCCGTAGGCCTGGACGTCCTGTGCGGCATCACTTTGAGCAGGCGACGCCGCACTGCAACCGTGGCCGGAAGTACCCATGAAGCGAGGCTGATCGATGAAGTTCAGCAAGCTTACGGTGACGGCCCGTGCCTGGAGGCCATGCGTAGCCACACCACAGTGCATGTGCCCGACACTTCCACCGAGGAAAGGTGGTCCGAGTACTGCACTGTTATCGCCGAGCGTGGGCACCTTTCGGCCCTCTGTGTCCCGTTGGAGTTGGATGAGGGGGCAACGGCAGCCCTGAACTTCTTTGCCCCGAATGCCAATGTCTACGACGACGAGACAATCCGGAATTGTGAGTTGTACGCCAGCCAGGCCGAGCGTTCCCTGAGGTTGGCCGTGAGGATTGGCATCAAGCAGCAGCATGCTGATGACCTTCAGGCAGCAATGCAGTCCAGGACAGTGATTGACTTGGCCTGCGGCATCATCATGGGCCAAAACCGCTGTAGCCAGGATGAGGCGTTCAGGATCCTCACCAAGGCTTCCAACGGTCGCAACCAAAAACTCAGGGACGTGGCTGAACAGCTCATCAAGGCTGTGGCGGACGAAGCTCCCGTGGCCCACTTTGAGCCCTAGGAGGAGTGGGTCCGGACCCACACCGGACCTTGCACACTTGTGACGCCCGCCACTAATGAACTACATTCATAGGTGGGTTAAGCAGATAGCCCTTGGAGCCTCATGACCTGAAGCCATCCAAGATGGTACAAGAACTGCACCTTAAGCTGTGGCCACAATCGGCCGGCTCGCCGCGTGCATCCATGCAGGCCTCCTCGAGGAGCAATCAGCTTCTCCCGACGCGATTCAATATGTTGTCGGAACCCACCTCGCGGTGGATACGTGCATAAAGGAGAATGGCAATGACGCTTGGATCCCCAATTCCCGCCCCTAAACCCATGGTTGGGGCGAAACCCGCAACTTTTGACACCGCCACACGGCCTTGGTGCACAGTTTGCGATACTGATTCGTACATTTTTGTTGAGACCGTTGTAGAAGCAGAACCGAACCAGTCCGAAATCGTTGAAGTCAGCTACACCTGCAGTGAGTGCGATACGTTTTACGCCCACCCCGTGCCCCTGGCCGAACTAGTACCGGAGATCCAAACCGAATTCCTGTCTACGTCCGCAGCCGGCCTATGGTTCAGCTGCACGCATTGCGGCGAGCCCATGACGTTGGGACGCCCCTCCGAGAGCATCATCGAGCCACCCAGGAGCACTGACGACCTGGGCGGCCCGAGCCTGTTCGAGGTCTACCTGCAAACGCAGGTGCTCCATTGCCGCTGCGGTTTCCAGATGGAGGTTCCGCGCCACGTCGGCTAACCGCAGCCTCTAATTTCATTACTGCGGGGAGGGGTGGCTATGCGCACGTTTGGCGTCGAGGAAGAGTTGCTGATCGCAGATCCCGTTGACGGGATGCCGCTTCCGTTTGCCGCGGGCATTCTTGACATAGCTGCCCAACCCCACATGAACACGGCAAGCTATCCGGACGCCGGTGAATCCCTCAAATCCGAGTTCAAACAGGAACAGATTGAGGTCAATTCCCGGCCGTGCCGGACGGCGGGGGAGCTTCGCGACGAGATCCGCCTTGGGCGGGCGTTGGCCGACTCGGCTGCACGGACCTTGGGGGCCCGGGTGGCCGCTTTGGCTACGCCCCCCGAGTTCCACGCGACCCCCACCTTGGGCAACCAGCGCTACGCAACCATGGGAACCGAGTTCGGCCTCATTTCGCGCGAGCAGCTCACGTGCGGATTCCATGTCCACGTGGCGATCGAATCGCCGGATGAAGGTGCGGGCGTCCTGGACAGGATGCGCCAGTGGCTGCCGGTTCTCCTTGCATTGAGCGCGAATTCCCCGTTTTGGATGGGCTCCGATACAGGCTTCGCCAGTTACCGGACCCAGATTTGGAACAGATGGCCCACGGCCGGGCCCATGGATGTCTTCGGTTCGGCAGAAGGGTACCGTGAAGTGCTCGCGAACCTCCTGGGCACGGGCGTCCCCTTGGATGAGGGCATGATCTACTTCGATGCCCGTCTTTCCAGAGGACATCCCACGGTTGAGCTCCGCATCGCGGACGTCTGCCTGTACGCCGAAGACGCCCTCACCATCGCGGTGATTGCCCGGGCTTTGGTGGAGACTGCGGCGACACAATGGCGGAAGGGGGAGCCGCCGTCGGACGCTTTGACCAGCCTGTTGCGCATGGCCAACTGGCGGTCCAGCCGCTTTGGCATCAACGATCAACTGATTCACCCGTTGGACCACCGGCCCTATCCTGCCGCCGATGTGGCGGGGGCATTGTTGCGGCACGTGCGCGGGGCGTTGACTAAATCCGGGGACCTGGCACTCGCACGATCCGGTGTGGCGAAGATCCTGCGTCGCGGCACGGGTGAACGTCTTCAACGTCAGGCTTACAACCGGCGGCTTAGGCTCTCCGATGTAGTTTCTGCTGCCATCGCATCGACGCATGAGTACGGTGAACGCTCAAGCGCTGGGCTGTTGAGCCACTAACTCTGGACTGCGTATTGCGGAAAGCACGACGGCGGCAGGCGCCCCTTGTAAGTGCGCGGGTGACCTGCCGTCGTCGTACTGATGCTTGGGCGTTAGCCCTGGTTGATGCGGATCATGTTCCCGGACGGATCGCGGAAGGCGCAGTCGCGCGGACCCCACGGCTGAACAATCGGCTCCTGGAGGACTTCGGCGCCCGAGGCCCGCAGCTTTTCAAACGTGGCGTCGAGATCGTCCGTGTTGAAGACGAGCATGGGCATGACGCCCTTGGTGAGCAGCTCCTGGATAGCGTCGCCATCAGCCTGCGAGCGGCCGGCGTGCGGAGGGGACAGAACGAGCTCCAGGTCCGGCTGGGCATCGCTGCCGAGGGTAACCCAGCGCTGGCCGTCCGAGCCGACGTCGTTCCGGACTTCCAGGCCGAGGGCGTCGCGGTAGAAGGCGAGCGACTCATCGACATCGTTGACGGTGACGTGTGCGTACTTCAATGAAATGTTCATGTCTCACACGCTATTGCAGCTGTGAGGCGGGCGCTTCTTCAATCCTGCTCAGGTTCTTATTGCCGTTCCTTTCAGGGCGCGTTTGCTGCTTCGCGATGCAGGTGGGCATCGCCTTTACGGCATGGTGCTCGCGTGAGCGGTATTCGCTGGGCGTCACGCCGACGATCTCCGTGAAGCGGGAACTGAAGGAACCCAGGGATGTACAGCCCACCTCCATGCAAGCATCAGTAACGCTGGTTCCCGCCCGCAGCAGGGCCATGGCCCGTTCGATACGCCGGGTCATGAGGTAGTTGTAGGGCGATTCACCGTACGCGGCCTTGAACTGGCGGGAGAAATGCGCGGGGGACATGAGGGCGCCGGCTGCCATGGTGGGCACATCCAAAGGCCGCGCGTACTCACGATCGATGAAATCGCGGGCGCGCCGCAGATGGGCCAGGTTGGCCAGTTCCTGCGGTGTCATGGGGCCAGTCTACTAGGCTCGTCCCATGGATTCAGTGGTCTGGTCGAAGCCCGAAAACCAGCGCGGGGGCACCCCGTTGTTGGTGATGATGCATGGCTACGGCACCAGCGAGCAGCGTATGGTGGACCTGTTTCCGTCTCTTCCCGCGGAATTCACCTGTGCGGCCCTTCGCGGCCCGAAGGAAATCGGCGACCACTACGGTTGGTTCCTCCTGGACTACTTCCTGACGAACGACTTCGCCGATGTCATCACTTCCACCAACTCCGTTTTCAACTGGATCAACACCGTGAAGGAGAACCACAGCAGCGTCAGCCTGCTCGGCTACTCGCAGGGAATGGCCATGGCCAGCACGCTCCTGCGGCTGCGGCCCCACGCTTTCAAGGCAACTGTTGGGTTGTCCGGCTTTGTCCTGGACAACGACCTCCTGGCGCTCAGCGAATCCTTTGATTCACCTCCGCCCTTCTTTTGGGGCCGGGACAAGGCAGACCCGGTGATCAATGAAGACGCGATCGCCCACACCGAAGAGTGGCTGGAAGCGAACGTAGCCCTGACGGCGCGCACCTATCCGGGAATGGGGCACAGGATCGAGCCTCCGGAGCTTGTGGATGTCAGCGCGTTCCTCCGGTACTACGTCTTGAACGGGAACTGACGGTCTTGAACGGGCGCTGACGGTGTTGAACGGGCGCTGAAGGTGTTGCACGGGCACTGACGCGCTGGAGCAGGCTCCGGATTAGACGGCATCAGCCCCTGAGAATCAACCTTTGCGTGAGATTCGCGTCACAAATTCGCATTCGGCCACACACTATTGAATGACAAAATTGTAAGCGCTTACACTTTTGGCTTGCGGCCGCCCCAATGTGGGAGTTCCCCCGGGGCGCAGTGCCGTTCTCCCAACGTGTCATCGAGTATGGAAAGGGTTGAGGCCGTGTTGCATGGTTAGGACTCACAGGGTGACAATCCAGGACGTTGCAGTCCTCTCCGGATTGTCCATTTGTACGGTGTCCAGGGCTCTGAGGAATCTCCCCAACGTTTCCGAAAAGGCCCAACGGCAAGTGGCGGAAGCCGCAAACAAGCTGGGCTACAAGGCCTCGGCAGCAGCATCAAGACTGGCCGGTGGCAGCACGGGTTCCGTGGCCATCATCGCCCCCACCGCAACAGCCTGGTTCTTCGCGCAGGCCGTGGAAGCGGCAGAAGAGGTCTTCGGCGACAGCGGCTATGACACCGTCCTGATCAGCCTTCGCAACAAGACCAGCGTCCGGAAGCAAGTATTCGGCGATCTTGAACGGTTGGCGCAAAGGGTGGACGGGCTGCTGCTGCTCAATGTTGACCTCGACCCGGAGGAAGTGGAAGCCTTGGAAGCTTCCGGGCTGCCAGTCGCCAGCGTGGGCATGCGGAATGTTCCGTGGGACAATGTTGGTATCGATGACGAGCACGCAGCTTGGCAGGCCACCCAACACCTGCTGGGGCTGGGCCATTGGGACTTGGCCGTTCTCTCGAGCAATGAACACTCCGTTGCGACTGAGACCCCGCGGTTCCACGGCTTCAGGCGTGCACTGGATGAACACCACCTCACCGTCCACCCGGACCTTGTGGTGGCTGCTGGGCCAAGCATCGACGACGGCCGCCGGGCAATGACCGAACTCATCACCCGCGGCGCACGGCCCACTGCAGTGTTCGCCCATTGTGATGAAGCAGCGTTCGGCGCGCTGATGGCCTTGCGGGAGCATGGCCTGTCCGTGCCCAAAAACGTTTCCGTGATCGGAATCGATGACCACCCCATGAGCTGGTTCCTTGGACTGAGCACTGTGGCGCAACCCGTTGCCGACCAAGGTGCCTTCGCGGCGAACCTGCTGTGCGAACGACTTTTGAATACAGAACCCCCCAACCCACCCTCCAATCACCTGCTCGATACCAAGCTCATCGAACGCAAAACCACGCGCCACAAGCGCTGAACGGAACTATGCACATGACTGATCTTCGTAATGCCTGGACTGGCGCTTCGGCGCTCTTGTTCGACCTCGACGGCGTGCTGACGCCCACTGCCGTGGTGCACGAGCAGGCCTGGCAGGAGCTGTTCGACTCCTACCTCGCCGATGCCGGGCACCCGCAGGGATACCAGGAAAGCGACTACTTCGATCACATCGATGGCAAGCCACGCTTCGACGGCGTCCGGGACTTCCTGACCTCGCGGGGCATCACGCTGCCGGAAGGCCCCCTGGATGACGCCCCCACGAACGAAACCGTGCAGGGCCTGGGAAACCGCAAGAACGCAATCTTCAACGAGATCGTGGACACCCGCGGTGTCGATCCCTTCCCCGGCTCGGTCAAGTTCATCAACGCCGCGCTCGAGCTGGGACTCAAGGTCGCCGTCGTGTCCTCCTCACGGAACGCACCCGCCGTACTGAAGGCAGCCGGACTCGATCACCACTTCACGGTGGTCGTCGATGGCCAGGTAGCCGCCGCCGTCGGACTTCCCGGCAAGCCGGATCCGGCCACGTTCACTTACGCGGCGTCCCTGCTGGACGTCCCCACCCAGGAATGCATCGTGGTGGAAGACGCCGTTTCCGGCGTGCAGGCCGGCAGTGCCGGCAACTTCCAGGCCGTCATCGGCGTGGACCGCGGCGCTGGCCGCCAAACACTGCTCGACGCCGGCGCCACGCTGGTGGTCGACGACCTCAACGATCTTCTCTGACCCTACTTTTCGAAGGACCTCTTTAGCCCATGGCACCCATCAGCTCTGATCGGCTGCGCTTTCCCTGCGAGCCTTGGAAGCTCGTGGAAAGTATCCACGTCCCCGGTGACGAGGGAACCCTGGAAACGCTGTTCGCCCTTGGCAACGGCCACCTTGGCGTCCGTGGCGCCCATTCCACGCGTGGCGACGGCGAACTTCCCGGCACGTTCATCAACGGCTTCCACGAGATCTGGGACATCAAGCACGCCGAGAATGCCTACGGCTTTGCGCGTACCGGCCAGCGGATTGTGTACGTCCCGGACGCCAATAACTTCACGGTATCAATCGATGGCGAGGCTCTGAGCCTGGCCGAATCCACGGTGCTGGACTACCACCGGAGTGTGGACTTCTCCACAGGCGTCTATGAGGAAACCACCACGTGGGCTTGCCGCTCGGGCGCTACGGTCACCACGGTGGAGCGCCGCGCTGTCGGGTTCGATTCGCGCGGATGTCTTGGCCTGGAACTGTCTGTGAGCGCTGACCGCGACGTGTCCGCGGACATCGTTTCCGGCGTCGTAAACCGCCAGGACCAGCCTGTGGAGGACCACTCCGTCCACGATCCCCGTCGATCCGGTCGTCACGCCGGCCGTGTCCTGCTGCCGCTGCACCTCCAGGGCGCAGATGGCTCCTTGCGCCTGGCATGGGAGACCTCCGAATCCCGCCAGCGCATCGCCATGGCCGTGGATCACTGGATCTCCGCCGAAGGCCAGCCCTTCGAGACTGTCGTGGCAGAGGACGAATCATCCGTCCGCTATGTCCTGGCCATCAACAGCGGCGAAGCGTTCCGTCTGGAGAAAACGGTCAGCTACGTCGTGGCCGGGCGCACCCTGACGGACGATGACGACGGCGGCGAGAGCCTGGCGGCGGACGCCGAGGCAAACCTGGTACCGTTCTCCGAAATCCTCGCGCAGAGCCAGGCCCACTACAGCCAGTACTGGACCACCGCTGATGTGGCCATCGGCGGGCAGCCCGAACTCCAGCAAGCCGTGCGGTGGGCCCTCTTCCAGCTCGCACAGGCAACAGCCCGCGCCGGTGTCGCCGGCATTCCGGCTAAGGGCGTCAGCGGTTCCGGGTATGAGGGCCACTACTTCTGGGACCAAGAGGTCTACCTCCTCCCATATCTGACGTACACCAACCCCGACGGTGCCCGGAAAGTGCTCGAATCACGGCACGCCATGCTTCCGGACGCGCGTGTACGCGCCAAGGAGCTCAGCGTGGACGGAGCCCTGTTCCCATGGCGCACCATCAATGGGTTGGAAGCCAGTGCCTACTACGCGGCCGGAACAGCCCAGTTCCACATCGCAGCGGCCATCGCGTTTGCGGCCAACCGCTACGAGTGGGCCAGCGGCGACGCCAGCTTCCGTTCCCACATTGGTGCCGACCTGCTGATTGAGACGGCACGCATGTGGGTCTCCCTGGGCTTCTTCGGCAAGGATGGCCTCTTCCACATTCACGGCGTCACCGGGCCGGATGAATACACGGCCGTGGTCAACGACAACCTCTACACCAACGTCATGGCCCGGTTTAACCTCCGTGCCGCGGCTGCCTTGGAACACGAAGGCATCGCTGACACGGAACGTTTGGTGTGGCGCCAAGCTGCTGAGCGCATGTCCCTGCCCTACGATCCCCACCTGGAGGTCTTTAGCCAGGACAACGACTTCATGACCTTGGAGCCGTGGGATTGGAATACGCCCAAGTCCAAGTACCCTCTCCTGCTGAACTTCCACCCTTTGGTGATCTACCGGCACCAGGTCCTTAAGCAGGCCGATACCGTGCTGGCTATGTTCCTCCAGTGGCAGGACTTCTCAGCCGAGGAAAAGCAGCGTGCCTTCGACTTCTACGATCCCATCACCACCGGCGACTCCACCCTGTCCGCCTGCGTGCAGGGCATCATGGCTGCCGAAGTTGGGTATGGCGACGTTGCGCTGAAGCACTTCACCGAAGCGTTGTTCATTGATTTGGACAACTCACACGGCAATACGATCGATGGCGTCCACATCGCCTCCACCGGCGGAATTTGGAGCTCGTTGGTCTGCGGTTTCGCCGGAATGCGTGATCAGGGCGAGGTACTGCGCTTCGATCCGCGGCTGCCCGTGGAGTGGGAAGGCCTCTACTTCCGGCTCAAGGTCCGTGGTCGTTTGCTGTCTGTGGAACTCGTTCAGGGATCCATCGCGCTGGCGCTCGTTACAGGTTCGGGTTACAGCGATGAACCACTGCTGGTTCGGGTTCGGGATCACGACGTCACCGTCACCGCGGAGACCATCACGGTGCCGCTGGATACGGTACCCGTCCCGCCGCCGTCGATCTTTCCCAGCGTCTTCCCGACGGCAGGATTGCCGATCGTTCGGGCATAGACCGATAGTTCGGGCGTAGACCGGCACGGCTCTTTGGACTGGTTGCAGCATTAGCGGTTGTTCCCCGCCGTGGGAACAACCGCTAATGCGTCTCAGTGTGGCGAGGGAAACGTAGACGTGTGGTCCTCAATGAGGCCACTCGCTGCGATCTCCCTCAGCGTGTAAATGGCCTTGGCTGCTGCGCCTTTGTCCCTATAGGTGACGGTGAGCGCGAGTTCGATCCCGTCATCATCGACGAGGCGGACCCTGCAGTCGCCGCCAGTGGCGTCAACGACTTCGAAATGCCCCGCCACTAAGCGGCGCCCCGCTGCATTGCCTCTGCCGGATCTGTATCGGCCGCCTGTGTGTCGGTCGCATGCTGATCACTAAGTGAACGACGCCGATCCAACTCGTTGTTGATGAGCTCCAGGAGCGCTTGTGCCGGCTGGGACAAGTGATGGGTATCAGCAGAGCCCAGCTGATCGCAATGGATGAGGACGTGGCGGATGCGCTCAAGCTCGCGGGATGGAACCAAAGGCCACCGATGAAACAGCTGCCGTACGGCTATCGCCCCGAGGAGGGCGTCGGGTTTGTTGGTCGCGACATGGTGTCCTGCTGCTCTTCTTCGAGCGACAGCAGCCGCGGAAGATACGCCTCCATGTGCGAGGAGGATCTCGGATTTGAGGGAGTTGGGGGCCATGCGGACCTCCCGAATAGATCGAGGGAAGCCGGCTGCGTGACTTTCAATCAAGCTTACAGAATGTGAGTTATGTCATGTCAATGATTACGTGATCTGCAATAGTGGCAGGATGATCAACCAGCAACGGCTCTGGGACGAGGAAGCCGCCACCCAGTACGACACCCCAGGGAAGGAATGTTCTCCCCTGAGGTGCTTGGCCCCACGGTGGAGGTCCTCTCGGAACTAGCAGGAGACGGTCCCGCGGTCGAGTTCGCCATTGGTACGGGCAGGGTGGCCATCCCCCTCTCGGAGGCGGGCGTCCGGGTCAGCGGCATCGAACTGTCCCACGCGATGATCGCCCGATTACGGGAGAAAGTGGGCGAGGACCGGATTCCAGTGGTTCAGGGCGATATGACCCTGGCACGGGTGGGCACCAACTTCTCGCTTGCCTACCTGGTGTTCAACACCATTGCCAATCTGCTGACCCAGGACGAGCAGATCCGCTGCTTCCAGAATGCGGCCAGCCATCTTGCGCCTGGCGGAAGGTTCGTCATTGAGCTCTGGGTGCCGCAGCTTCGCTCGCTCCCACCAGGACACGGGGGAACAGTGGAAGTAAGCGAGCCCGGGTACATCCTGGTGGACAGTTATGACGTGCTCCAGCAGCATGTCATTTCGCACCATGTGCGATTCGGTCCGGAACTGTCCGACGGACGGGCCGCACGCATCGACCGGACACCACACCGATACATATGGCCGAGCGAGCTGGACCTCATGGCGCGGATAGCCGGGTTTGAGCTTGAGTCCCGATGGGCGGATTGGGACCGCAGCGAATTCACCGCCGATTCACACAGCCACGTATCTGTGTACCGGCTGACGGAACTCTAAGCCTCCGGTTGGGGTTGTTAGGCTGGAACGCATGAATCGCCGCCTTGCAACATTGTCCGCCGTCCCCCTGTTTCTCCTCCTCGCCGGCTGCGGCTCCGTGGAGGAAGCCGCCGGGAATGCGGCCAGCGAAGCAGCCTCAAAGGTGGCCACTGCTGCTGCCGAGGAAGTCAACAAACAAATTTGTGCTGTGGTCCAGGACGGATTGGTGAGTGTTGAGGACAAGCAGGTACTCGGTGGGCTGGTCACTGCTGCCCGCACGGCCGGTGTTCCCGCCGAAATCACGACCCCGCTGAACCAGATTGCTGAGGCTGGCGACGACGTCCCGGCTGAGTCGGTCCAGGCATAAATGAAGCTTGTTCGGCGTAGCCCTCGTGCCGCATCCGCCCTGATATCAGTTCGAACTGGTGCGGTGCAGCAAGACGTTCTCCAGCAGCATCCCAGCCATGGAAAAGTGGGTAGCAGGCGAAGTTGGTGACCATGACGCTGTTGCCGGCGCCTCTGCCTGCAACGGTGAAGACGGTGCCGGTGAAGACGGCGACGGTGAAGTTGCTGGAGAGCGAGTGTGGCCGGGCAGGGGTGGGGCTTTGGATTGGTAGGCGTGTCCGGTGGGTGTGTTGATTTCCAGTTGGTGACGCCCGCCGGGGATTGTTTTTGTGTTCCAGCCGGGGTTTTCTTTGGTGTGGTTGCAGGCTTCGCAGAGCCCGGCGCCGTTGGCAAGGCTGGTGGTGCCGCCGTTGTGCCAGGGAATGACGTGGTCGGTGTGGCGGATGGGCGCATCGCAGTAGGGGGTGCGGCAGGTGTCGTCCCGGGTTTCGATGAAGCGTCTCATCCCGGGTGGGAAGAGCCGCGCTCTGGAGTCCATGGCCAGCAGTTCACCACTGGCGGGTGCGGTGTAGAGCCGGCGGAGCAAGACGTTGAAGTCCGGGCTCACGTCAGCTTGCCCGTCGACGCCCGCTTTCGCTTCTTGCCCAGCTTGTCCTCCGGTGATGAGGGTTCTGGCCCACCCGGCGGGGACTATTCCGTAGCCTTGGAGGCGTGCTGGTTCGCTGTTGCCTTGGAAGAGGGTCCGGTCGGTCATCACGAGGTTGAGGTTGACGCCCGTGATCCCGCCGGGTGTGCCGGTGAGGCGTTCGACGAGGGTGTCGGCCATGACCTGTCCGCGGTTCCGGGTGTCCCCGCCGGAGCGGGCCGAGCCGGCGGGGCGGGTGAGCGCTGCGTAAGCGGCGACGCCCTGGGCAACGGGGAGCAGTGCGGTGAGGATGGTCATGGTGTCCGGGGCCGGGCGGAGGCTGACGTGCCGTTCGGACGCGGCATGGGCTGCGCGCTGGGTGACGGAGCGGGGATCGCGCCGGTAGGCTGCGGATCGTGCGGCGGCGATGATGGTTTTGTCTCCGGCGCCGTCGAAGGTTCCGGTGTCGGGGGCGAGTTCCTCATCAACCGCGGCCCGGTCTTCGACGGAGAGGCAGGCTGTTTCCTTCACGAGCAGGGTGGCACGCCATTCGTTCAGTTGCCCGGTTTCCAGGGCCGCCATGGTCCGGGGCATTTCCGAGACCAGGGCCTTGGCCAGACCGAGGAGCCGGGACCCCCTGTTGGGTGACTCACGCCGGGCCAACGCGATCTGCGCCCCAACACCCTGGCCCTGCTCCGAGGCTGGCACACCGGCGGTGGCTTGTTCACGGCGCTGCCCAAGATCAAACGCCACAGCGATCTTGGCCTGCAGGGCCGTGATCGCTGACTTCACGTCCTCCAGCCCGCGAATCTGATCGATCAACTCGCTGCTGCCTGCGCCAACCCGGAAAGAGCCGACTCCGGCAAGCAACGCCCCAACATCGAACCCACGGGAGCCCGAGCCCTTAGAGCCAGCGGTCAAAGGATCAGAAACGGGCACAGCGGAAACCGACATAGCTGCTTGGCTCTCTCGGTTCCGCTCCATACCCCTACTCTTCCAGCCGGCAGAAGCGTTAGGACGGGCCAACCTGCCTATGTGGAAAACCTCGGATGGCTCGTGTGCGGCGTGCAACCCATGCCTCCCTGTGGTCACCCAGCACCGTGAATTAGGATCAGATACTAGGGAAACAAGCTTCACGCTTACCGAAGGATCATGGGATGGACGCAAACGGCCACGCTAAGGGCTATTGGTACGGCAAGGACCCTGGACAGAAAGCCCATGCCGTTGACGTCCTCAATGCCCTCCGGGATTATCGTGTCTCGGAACAGGCCATGCGTCGAAGGACCCGCTCGGCCATGGGTATGGGTGAAAAGGACCTCTTGGCCTTGCGGTACCTTTTCGAAGCGGAAGCCGCGGGCAAGGTGATGAAGCCCAAGGACCTGGGCGATCGCTTGGGCATAACGTCGGCGTCAATGACTACGCTGATCGATCGTTTAGTGGATTCCGGCCACATTCGGCGGGAACCGCATCCCACGGATCGTCGGGCCTTGATTCTGCGGCCTACTGCCGGTTCGGATCAGGAAGTCCGGCACACGCTGGGCGGAATGCATCGCCGGATTTTGGACGTTGCCAGCGCCCTGGGCCCAGAAGAAGCGCGGGTGGTGATGAACTTCCTGCAAAACATGCGCGAGGCTTTGGACACGATCGACGAAGACCCAGTTGACGAAAAGGACGCGGGACTTAGCCCCTCATGACCTCAGGCTGCCGCGAGGAGATCATTCCGGCGCGTTTGGCACTGGACGTGCCTGGCGCAGGATGTGACAGTCAAGCTTGTGCTCCGAGCCCCAGGGCTTGAACCTCGGTGAGCTGTGGAAATTGCAGTGCCAGCCATGGGCTGAAGACAGCAGGAGTCCTCTCCAGGGCTTCTGCAACGAGTCCCGGCATCATCCATGCGTAGTCGGCGACTTCGAATGGATTTGGCCTGAGCGGTCCAAGGATCCGGGCCACATAGACCGGACAAATCTCATTCTCGACGATGCCTGAAGAGTCCACAGCGCGGTAACGGAAGCCGGGGAGGACTAGTTCGATCCGCCCGACGTCCGCTCCCAATTCGAAGCGGGCGCGCCGGAGAACCGCATCCTCAGGGTCCTCGCCGGGAGCTGGATGCCCGCAAAAGCTGTTGGTCCAGACACCTGGCCATGTCTTCTTCTCGGGGGAGCGACGTGTTAGGAGGAGCTCCCCGAGGCCGTTGAGTATGTAGCAGGAAAATGCCAGATGCAGCGGGGTGTCCTGGGTGTGAACCCCCGCCTTGGGGGCTTCGCCGATGGGCCTGCCGGCGTCGTCGAGAAGGACGACCATTTCTGTCGCGTTCACTACACGCCTTCCCTTGGCGCCTTAACTTCAACATTGCTAGATAAGCTAGCTAGAAGCTTAGCATGTGAAGTTAGGCTATCCCAGGCTTATATCCACCAGGTCAGAGAGTTGCTGGTCGCCCTGTAAGCGCGGCAGCGCGGCAGCGCGGCACATGGGTCTGGGCAGCGCCTCAGGACTGCCCGCTGATCGTCAGCGTAATGAGCACTATGTTCAGGCCCACGATCAAGGTGGCACTCGTCCAGCCTGCTATCTTCAATGGCTTGGAGTCCACATGGATACCCATGACCTCGCGCTTGCCCGTGAGTCTGATGAGTGGGATCAGCGCGAACGGAATTCCGAAGCTGAGCAGCACTTGGCTCAACACCAGTGCCAGCGTGGGCTCAACACCTGCTCCCAGGATGATCAATGCTGGAATCAGGGTGATTACACGACGGGTCAGCAAGGGGATGCGTACCTTGAGAAGGCCGCCCATGATGGTCGCACCCGCATAGCAGCCCACCGACGTCGACGCTAGGCCGGAGGCCAGCAGGCCAATCGCGAAGATGACGCCGATAGCCGGACCAAGTGCCGACGTAACGGCCGCGTGGGCACCGGCAATCGTATCCGTTCCCTCAATGCCCCTCAGGCTGGATGCAGCCAGCAAGAGCATCGAAATGTTCACCACGCCAGCAAGCAAAAGGGCGCCCGCAACGTCAAAGCGGGTAGCGCGGATCAGCCGTGTCCGCACAGCCGGGTTCTCGGAGAAGCCGTGCCGGTCCCTCGCCAAGGCCGAGTGTAGATAGATCGCGTGTGGCATCACGGTGGCGCCGAGCATACTTGCTGCCAACAGAACCGTATCCGTGCCCTCAAAGCGGGGCAGCAAACCGCCCAGTGCGCTTCCGGCGTCCGGTGGGTTGACGAACAAGCCGGACACAAAACCTACTGCGATGATTCCCAGTAATACCAGGATCGCGTACTCAAAGGAGCGCTGTCCGCGGCGGGATTGCAGCGCCAACAGCATCATTGAAGCGAGGCCGACGATGAGGCCGCCAGCCAGTAGTGGAAGCCCGAACAAGAGATTGAGGGCAACCGCACCGCCAATCACCTCTGCCATGTCCGTGGCGCCGGCAACGATCTCGGCCTGCGCCCAGTAGAGGCGCCGGCGCTTGGTTCCAAGCCGCTTGCCGAGAATCTCCGGAAGGCTCAGGCCGGTTGCCAGGCCGAGTTTCGCTGATTGGTACTGCACAAGGACTGCCATGGCGTTGGCTGCAACCAGCACCCACACCAGCAAGTATCCGTAGTTTGCTCCGGCTGTCAGATTTGCGGCCACATTGCCGGGGTCGACATAGGCGATCGCCGCCACGAATGCAGGGCCGAGCAGGAGCAGGCGCGACCATACCTTTGCTGGTGCTGGTCGTCTTTGCAGGGTGGGGGCGGCCATTGTTGTATCCTCGTCATCGCGGAAGTCTGTTTCGAGGATAACCGAAAGTTAGGCATACCGAAAAGTAGTTCTTAGGCATTCCTTTTCGGAGCTGCTCCAGTCATGGTTCAACGAGCGCCTCCAGCGCGTCATTCAGTACAGGAAGATGGGCAACCAGTCACGGTTGTGCGCATGGACTAAGGCCAGGAACAGGACGAAATCGAAGAGCAGATGAACTGACACAACGTATGTGAAGGACTTCGTCAGCTTGAACGTATAGCCCTGCAGCAGCGCGAACGGGAAGGTGAGCAGGGGACCCCAGGCCTGGTAGCCGATCTCCCACAGGAAGGACGAGAAGACCACGGCTTGCAGGAGGTTGGCCAGCCAGTCGGGGAAGTGTTGCCGCAAAAGCGTGAACGTGGTGCAGATGAAGAACAGCTCGTCCCAAATACCCACTGAGTTCACTCCGAGGAAGAGACGCCAGAAGATGCTCGGATCGGAGGCGTCCGGCCAATTGTGGTAGACGCCGGTCCGGATCAGGTAGGCCGGCAGGATGAAGTACCCAAGCGCTACAACGCCCACCAGGTATAGTTTCGCGGCGAGCGGCCATGGTCGGCCCGTGTTGACCGGAAATTTGATGATCTTTTCGTCGTACAGGTAGCGGGATACAAGCCACGGAACCAGCACGGCCAAAGCCAAGGCGCCACCCATGAGTGCCATGTGTTCGATGCTGAGATCCGCGTTCAGGGGTACCAGGCTGATGGTGACCATTCCGGCAGCTACCAACGCGAGGTGCCGCATCAAGCCGTGGTCGATAAACGCAGCGGTGACAATGCTGGCCGCGAGGAATGCGTAACCGAGAAAATCATTGCCCAGGGCGAAAATCGGCACCCCGGACAGGGAGAGCAGCCCCGCTGGCAAAAGCTTCCAGGTGAGCGCGGTCCGGGATTCCGTGGAAATCGACATCACACCTCTAGCATCCCAGTGCTGGCTGCCACACGACACGGTTTTCCTATACTGCCTCAGGCCCCTAACTGGAACGGGGAAATTCTCTGTAAGATTCGTGGCAGGGCCCATGCTTTTCCGGGTCAGGTCATGTCTGGCTTAGCCAGCGGGGGATACTCATAAAGGAATATTCAATGGCTCAAGAAGCGGGCTCTTTTCCACCGGGCGGCGGTGCTGACCACCCATCAGCGGAGGGCGTCGAGGCGTCCACCTTTGCCCAGGACATGACCATGCGCGAACAGGTGATGGACATCATCGATGCCATCCTCGCTGATTCTGATCCCAAGAGTGAAGGGGCCAGGAACAAACTTCGCCAGCTCATCGAGGCTCGTCCGGATGATCCCGAGGGCGCTTTGCTGGAGCATCTGCTGGAAACGCGGAAGGCCTCGGCCGCAGAGCCGGCGGTTCCGGTTCGGCAGGAGGATTCCAGTGTCCACCTTGAGTCCTCCGATGCAGCGCGCACGGTGACAGTTCCCGTCAGCCGGGAGGTTCGGGAAGACATCCAGGCAATACTCGCGGACAAGCTTTTGTTGACGGCCTTCCAGCCGGTCCACGCGCTGCCTGACGGCAACGTTGTGGGCGTCGAAGCGTTGACCCGGTTTGTCGGTGAGGACGGCGCGGGCGCGGATGTGTGGTTCCGCGAGGCCGCGGAAGCAGGCCTGGGCACTGAATTGGAGATCGCAGCCCTCCACTGCGCGCTGACTGCGGCCAAAGACGTCCCCCACGACATGTATGTTGCCTTGAACCTCACTCCGGCGACGTCCCGTGACCCGAGGGTGCGGAACCTGCTTGCTGCTGCATCGCTGGCCCCGGACCGGATCATCGTTGAACTAACCGGCAGCCTGGAAGCCTTGGAAGGCCAAACGCGCGACGACGGACTCGGCCAGCTGCGCTCGCTCGGCTTGCGTGTTGCTGTCAGCGCTTCCGGGGCAGGTTTCGTTTCCATGGACCTTTTGAGCGAGCTGAGCCCGGACATCATCAAACTTGATCGCCATCTCATTGAAGGCATCGAAGGCAGCGAGGGACAACGGATCCGGGCCAAGGCCGTGGTCGAGCTCGCCCGGGAAGTTGGAGCTGCGGTGGTTGCGGAGGGCATCGAAACTCCCGCGGAACTCAAGGAAGTCACGGCGTTAAAAGTGACTGCCGCCCAGGGATATTTGCTCGGACGCCCCTCGGTTCACCCCTTGGACTGGTCCGCCTGGAGCATTCGCGCGCAAGCCGAGGCCCAGCCGACGGGCTAGTTTCCCAGGGGTTCTGTTTCACTGTGCGGAACCGTTCCCACGTACGTGCCCGGCGGCATTTCGGCGCCAAAAACAGGCCCGGGATCCGGCCGCTTGGGGTGCCGGTTGTCATCGGCCAGCCTTTGCGTGAGACGTTGAAGAACCCAGGGAACCAGGTGTTCCCGTGCCCAGACGATGTCGTCCGCCCTCGCCTCCCGCCAGCTGCGTGGAGGCAGGGCCTTGGGGATCATCGGCTCCAAGGTATGCGGGACATTGAGGGTATCCAGCACCATCATGGCGATGGTGTGCTGGCCTAGTGGGGAGAAATGCAACCGGTCCCGATCCCACATCTGAGGGTTGGTGAGCTGGCGCAGCGACCAGAGGTCTGCGATCACGGCGTCATGGCGGGCAGCGATGATGCGCATGTTTTCGTTGAAGATGGCTACCTTGCCACGGGTATGTCCGAGCACCGGCGTCGCACCCCAGTCCGGGCCCGCGAACAGCAGGATTGTTGCGCCGGTGGCGGCCAGAACCTTCACGCCGGCATCGAGTTCCAGTGCGAGTTTGTCGGGATCGCTCCTGTGGAACAGCAGGTCATTTCCCCCGGCATTGAGCGTGATGAGATCCGGCCGCAGGTCAAGGGCCGGGCCTACTTGCTCCGTCAGGATCTGGTGGAGCAACAGTCCTCGCACTGCCAGGTTGGCATAGGCGAAGTCCTCGTGGCCGGCGCTCAGTTCTTCCGCAACCCTGTCAGCCCAGCCCCGCAGTCCGCCGGGGCTGCCCGGCTCCGGATCGCCTACCCCTTCGGTGAAAGAATCGCCCATCGCCACGTAGCGGCTCCACGGGTGCAGGCTGGTCCCGAATGCGGCGGGACCACCCTGCGCCGGGCCATCGGCGCTGGAGGCGTTCATTCCCCCATATTGCGCTCTCCCACGGCGCAATGCCATGGCTTTGATGTGTCAACTGGGGCGGAACGGCGCCGGAGATGATGCACGACGGCGGTACGCACCCATGACACGTACCTCGCGGAAGGCGCGTACCGCCGTCGTTGTTTCAGAAGCGGATGTGGACTGCGAAGCTGTCCTCAGGGTGGCCGGTGTAACGTGACGCGGCGTTGCGGGCAGCGGCCGGTATATCGATGAAGCTCCGGGCTGTAGCGGTGAGCCCCGGGTAGTCGTCGAATGCCAGCGTCAACCGGCCGTCAGCAGCGTGTTTGATGTGCACCGTGATGACTGTTTTTGGCGTCTCCGGCGGAAGGCCGGCTGTGGTGAGCGAGTAGTAGGGCGTGGTTCTTCCGCGGATATCGGCAGGAACGTTGGCCCGGATGGATCCTTCTTCCTCCAGTTCGGAGAGGCGGGCCTTGACGGTATCTTTGCAGGCTGTGACGCCGTGGGTGATGTCTGATACTTTGCTTGCGCCATTGCGAGCAAGGTAGTTGAGGATTTGGCTTCTGGTGAGTTGGGTTCGGGTCTTGCTGGTGGTTCGGGTTGGGGCTTTGATGGAAGTCGTTGTCATGGCCGTGTCCAAGCGGTCGACTTTTTTGTCATCATTTCCTATGGTTGGGCACCCAGTGGGGCGCAATGAGACGGGGCGGATTCGTCGTTGAATCCATCCGAATGGTGTGGTGGGCTGTGTTGTCCGATCGCGGGCTTTAGGGCGCCGAAACCGGTAGGACAGCCCCAAGCGATCCTTCTACGCCATGAAGGTGCCGCATCATGGCGATCCCGGCATCCTCAGCCGAGCCGTTTTCGATGGCTTCGAAAATGGCCGCGTGCTCAAGTCCGGATTCCTTCCTCCGGTCCACTACCTGGTTCAAGGTGCTGGACTGATTGGCCATGGCCTCATCGATATCGGAAAGCATCGATGCGAAGACGCCATTGCCACTGCTGCGGGCGATGATCGCGTGGAACTCGGAATTGAGGATGACCCACTGTTCCAGATCGTCTTCTTTATCCATGGCCAGCAGGATTTCCCGCAGTGATTCGACATCCTGCTGGCTGCGGTGTTCCGCGGCCAAGCTGGCGGCCGGCACTTCAATGTGAGGCCGTGCCTGCAGGAGTTCGCGTGCCGAGTACTTGCCCAGTTTCAGGTCCTGGCCAACTTTGTCGGCGATGACGAAAGTGCCCTTGCCCGTCCGGGTTACGGTCAGGCCCAAGGCATTTGAAGACTTCAGGGCCTCGCGCACCATGGTCCTGCTGACGCCGAACTGCTGCGCCAACGTGGCTTCCGAATCCAGGCGCGAACCTACTGGAAGACTGCCGTCTTCAATGGCAGCCCTCAGGGTGGCAAGCACTGCCTCGGCGGCACCGACCCTTACGACTTTGGTTTGTCCAGCAGTCCAGCTGTCCAACAGGCTGATCATGGAATGAATATGGCATGGCTCACAGAGTGGGGCAACTTGTTACGCGGGAGTTGCGCCGCTTGACGGGTCTGAAGTGCTGCTTGACGGGGCTCCATTTGGGTACGGTATCTCCATGGCGGCATCCGAGAAGCGCGATAAGCCCGGCTCCACACTGCTGACCGTTGCCATTGCGTTTGCGGCGAACGCCCTCGTTGCGGCGGCCAAATCGCTGGCTGCCATCATCACCGGATCTGCTTCCATGACCGCCGAAGCCGCGCATTCCTGGGCGGACACCGGCAACCAGGTATTCCTCTTCGTAGCGGAACGGCGCTCCCGGCGCCCTAGGGACTACAGCCATCCGATGGGTTATGGCCGGGAAGCGTATGTCTGGTCCATGTTTGCCGCTTTCGGACTCTTCACCGCTGGCGCAGTGGTGTCCATAATGCATGGCATCCAGCAGATCATCACGCCAGAGCCGGCTTCGGACTTCCTGGTGGCATACGTGGTGCTGGCCGTGGCCTTTGTCCTGGAAGGAGTCTCCTTTGTCCAGGCCTTCCGCCAGACCAGGAAGATGGCCCAACAGCTGGAACGGAACACCCTGAAGCAGGTCCTGATCAGCTCTGATCCCACCTTGCGCGCCGTGTTCGCAGAGGATGCTGCTGCACTGATCGGCTTGGTGGTTGCATTTGCCGGCGTGTTCCTGCACCAGATCACGGGTTCGGCTGTGCCGGACGCCGTGGGCTCGATCGTCGTCGGTGTTCTGCTGGCGGTTGTTGCCGTTGTGCTGATCGACCGCAACCGGCGCTTCCTGGTGGGCCAAGGTGTAACGCCGGACATTGAACGTTCCATTGCCCGGCGTGTGCTCGAACACAGGGACATTGCCCGGCTCACCTACCTCCACGTGGAGTTTGTCGGCCCGCGCAAGCTTTACGTCGTGGCCGCCGTCGACCTGCAGGGTGACCACCCGGAACACCAAGTAGCAGTTGCCTTGCGCCGGATCGAGCGTGAGCTGGAGGACCATGAAACCGTGGAGGAGGCCGTGCTGACGCTGGCTACTCCGGATGAAACAGCCTGGTCTGGGGCGTAGCTTCTGGCCAGTGCCTTTGCTACTGGCCACTGCCCATCAGCCGCTGCATCTGCTCGCCTGTTTGCTCCCAAGCGCCGGTGTGTAGACCACGATGTGGAGATCGGGCCTATCTGACGGCGAGACCTGGTGGTGCTCCAGTTGCAGCACGCCCACTGCCGGGTGATGGAAAAGCTGCCAGTGGAGTCTTCCAGACGCGGGCGTTGCGGCCCGCGTCTGATTCAACTGAAAGCTAGGGCAACTTTACGAAGCTGCCGAGACTCTCCCACGTATGCATCTCGTTGTTGAGGACCGTTGTAGCGTTACCGGAACCTTTAGCTTCTCTGAGACCGTACTGGTATCCGGTTATGAAATATTCGTGCAGTTTTCCATCACTGGAAGACTGCGGTAGGAGGAGCGCAATGTATTCTTTGCCCACCTCAACATCGATGTCGTCCGTGATCTTTGCTTGAACATACTTCGTGTCGCTTGGCTTCTCGCCGTGATTCAAGCCGAGTATCTTGTCCTTTTGCGCCTGATTGAGGCTGCTCCAGTAATCATCGTAGGTTACGGTTCCGCCGACTCGGGAATATGTTACCTGAGCACCTGGCTTGAGGTCACCTCTATAAACTTCGCGAATCGTCATCTTGCCAACAGTCTGCGGGAAGACGCTTTGGTTTGAGACAGGACTGAATGTGCGCCCGCCATCGATGGATTCGATATAAACTCGCGCTACGATCGGATATTTATTATATCCGTAAAATGGATCCCGTGGATCCCAGAGGAAATCAATGTCCGACCCCGCCTCCTGAATTTGGTCAAGCGGGATATTGGCATATGCATCATTCGGTTTTATCGATGCAGTCACTCCAGACTGCTGATTTAGTTCTTGCTCGCGCTTCGGTACTTCGGATGCGCAAGACGTGAGGCCGATCATTAACGCTAGCCCAGCAGACGCCAACGATAGTCTTAACTTGTTCATTAGGTAGTTCTTCCCCTTTGACTGTGGATGACAACTAGCAGAATCCGAAGCATCAGTTATTGCCGAACCTGCCATTGCGGAGGATCCTGGCTTTCCTAGTACAGGCTGTTGACAGCGTCGTTATCAATAGCTGCAACTCTTTGTACAGTTCTTCCATACGCCGTCTGGCACATAATGCTGAAAGGGTTGCCGTTGTAATGGGCAAGCCCGAAGGCGTGGCCTATCTCATGAACGGTTGTCCCAATGGCTGCCTCATTCGACGTACTCGATGAAGCGTAGACATTGTTGTTTATGTGCACTTCTGCATACGTCCAGTTCGATGAAGAAGGGTTGACGGTTCCTCCGGTGCTGGAGAAGAAGCTTGTCCGTGCCAACGTGATCATTCCGCCGCCGAAGTACGCGTCGTTATTTTGGTGGAAATCGAGGGTGGAACCAAGGTTGCTGGTGACGAAGTGGATGTAGACCGGATTATTCCATCCTGGATACATCCAATTATTCGTCGCACTTGAAATAGCCCATTCCCAGTTGCCAACGCCCGATCCGTAGTTTAACCATGCGCCGATACTTCCAACACCGTTTTGGTATCGATGCCCGAAGATTGGTGTCGCCGCATGGGCGCTGGTCGCCGGCGCGATGGCCAAGAGTGCCGTGATAACAACTGCTATAAAGGACCTTTTCAGTGGTGTAGTCATAATTGCCTCTCATGGGTTATCCATGCGGGATGTGTTCTATGGAGTGCCGGATTGATCAATGACCTGTTAGCGCATCACATTTCCGCACACGTCTTCCAGAGAAAGATCGCCATGAGTTATTACTGATGAGGATGTGGAGCTTGGATTGAGGCAAGCGTCCCCTCGCTGTCCTCGAGCCGGAGATGCCGGTCGTGGGATTAGTCTCAAGGGTTTGTGTGATTATTGTCAATACCTAGATGAGTTTATTAATTAACAGCTTCTGTGACGCGGTATGCCGATTAGTGAGATGCTCATAAAGCGGCAAATATTTAGTGGATTCTGCGTCACGTTCTGATTATTAGACACACTTAATAGGTAGCAACGCGTGTTGCAACATCGACGAAGCGCCAGTGTTGCCAAGCAACATAGTCGCTAGTTTCCCTTCCCCATCAGCCGCTGCATCTGCTCGCCTGCGTTGCTCCCAAGCGCCGGTGTGTAGACCACGATATGGAGATCAGGCCTATCCGACGGCGAGACCTGGTGGTGCTCCATCTGCAGCACACCCACCGCCGGATGATGGAAGAGACGTTCACGGGACTCGAAGCCCAGGATGTCGTAGCGGTCCCAGCTTTCCTGGAACTCCGGGCTGGCTTGCTTGAGCCGTTCAACTTGGAACTCAACATCAGGATCGCCAAGGCGCTGACCCGTTTCGGCCCTGAACTCGGCAAGGAACCGCTTGCTGGTCACGTCCCAATCCGGGAGCAGATCGCGGACGTAGGGATCCGTGAAGACGAGCCACAACAGGTTCCTGTCCGAGGCGTCGAACGTCCCTATGTTCGGGTACAGGGCCTCGTAGGCCTTGTTCCAGCCAGCAACTCCCCAGTCCGGCGAAAGTGCATAGGCAGGGTTGGGATCCAAGGCCTCCAGTAGCCGTTGTACGTGCGGGGGAGCATCAGCTGCAACGGGCCCCTTTGGCATGGCGGACGAATAGCCGCCTAACGACAGAACGTAGCTGAGCCCGGTGTCGGATAGATGCAGCGTGCGGGCTACGGCCTCGAGCACCTGCCGGGAAGGGCTGATATCCCGGCCTTGCTCAAGCCAGGTGTACCAAGTGACGCTGACTCCGGACAGGAACGCGATCTCTTCCCGGCGGAGGCCCCGCTCCCGGCTCCGCCCCACTGGAGGAAGTCCATAGTCAGAACGCAGGGCTTGGTTTCGGCGGGTCCTGAGGAAGAGTCCCAGTTCCTTGCGTCTCTCATCTTTCACGGACCCAACACTATTACTCTGGTACTTTCACTACTAGTAGCAGCACCGTCTTCCACCCGCCGTAGAACAACAGCAGGATGGTACACATGCCTGCACTTCGCTCCAGAACAGTCACTCACGGCCGCAACATGGCCGGCGCCCGCGCACTGCTGCGCGCTTCCGGCGTCGCCAACGCGGACATCGGTAAGCCGATCATCGCCGTCGCCAACAGTTTCACCGAGTTCGTTCCCGGCCACACCCACCTTGCTCCTGTGGGCCGGATCGTCTCTGACGCGATCCTCGCCGCCGGCGCAGTGCCGCGCGAATTCAACACCATCGCCGTGGATGACGGCATCGCCATGGGTCACTCCGGCATGCTCTACTCCCTGCCGTCCCGCGACCTGATCGCGGACTCCGTTGAGTACATGGTCAACGCCCACTGCGCCGACGCACTGGTCTGCATCTCCAACTGCGACAAGATCACCCCGGGCATGCTCATGGCGGCCCTGCGCCTGAACATCCCCGTGGTGTTCGTTTCCGGCGGTCCCATGGAGGCCGGCCGCGTGACGCTGACAGACGGGTCCGTGCGCTCCCTGGACCTGGTGAACGCGATTGCCGACGCCGTGGACGAATCCATCTCCGATGAAGACATCAACCTCATCGAAGAGAACGCCTGCCCCACCTGCGGTTCCTGCTCGGGCATGTTTACCGCCAACTCCATGAACTGCCTCGCCGAGGCCATCGGCCTGGCCCTGCCCGGCAACGGCTCCGTCCTTGCAACCCACACCGCCCGCAAGGCGCTGTACGAGAAGGCCGGCACCACAATCGTCGAACTCGTGAAGCGCTATTACGACGGCGACGACCACTCCGTACTGCCGCGCTCCATCGCCACCGCCGAGGCCTTTGACAACGCCATGGCCCTGGACATCTCCATGGGCGGCTCCACCAACACGATCCTGCACCTGCTGGCCGCGGCCCAGGAGGCGGGGGTGGACTATGGCTTGGAAGAGATGGACGCCAAGTCCCGCCAAGTGCCCTGCCTGGCCAAGGTGGCCCCGAACGTCGCCGGAGACAAGACCTATTACATGGAGGACGTACACCGCGCCGGTGGCATCCCCGCACTCCTGGGTGAGCTGAACCGCGGCGGCCTCCTGCACAAGGACGTCCACTCCGTGCACTCTGATGACCTGGACGGCTGGCTGGACGACTGGGACATCCGCGGCGGCAAGGCCACCGAGGAGGCGCAGGCACTATGGCACGCCGCTCCCGGTGGTGTCCGCTCCTCCACAGCTTTCTCGCAGTCAAACAAGTGGACCTCACTGGACACCGATGCGGAGGGCGGCTGCATCCGTTCGGTGGAGCACGCCTACTCCAAGGACGGCGGCCTGGCTGTGCTGCGCGGCAACGTAGCAGTGGACGGTGCCGTGGTGAAGACCGCAGGCGTGGACGAGTCCATCTGGACCTTCGAAGGCCCGGCAGTTGTGTGCGAGTCACAGGACGAAGCCGTGGAAATGATCCTGAACAAGACCATCAAGGAAGGCGACGTGGTGGTCATCCGCTACGAAGGTCCCAGGGGCGGCCCGGGCATGCAGGAAATGCTCTACCCGACGTCGTTCCTCAAGGGTCGTGGCCTGGGCAAGAAATGCGCCCTCATCACGGACGGCCGCTTCTCCGGCGGCACCTCCGGCCTGTCGATCGGGCACATCTCGCCGGAGGCTGCCTCCGGCGGCGCCATCGCTTTGGTGGAGAATGGCGACATCATCAGCATCGACATCACGCAGCGCTCCCTCCAGTTGCAGGTCTCGGACGAGATCCTTGCCGAACGCCGTGAAAAACTCGAAGTCAACGGCGGTTACAAGCCGAAGAACCGCGACCGCCAGGTGTCTCCCGCGCTGCGTGCCTACGCCGCCATGGCACTGTCGGCGGACAAGGGCGCCGTCCGCGACGTCTCTTTGGTGGAGAACCTCTAAGCACAGGTCAGGACTGTTCGGGCGTTTCTCCGTTGGCGATGGCCTCGATCCAATCGATGGCTTCGTCCGGCATCTGCAGTCCCGGACCGTCCTCCTCGGCGACCCACCATGAATCAGCCGGTTGTGGTCCGCCGGCCCCCGCGATCTCGGCAACGATTTCCGGGGGCACGGCGGCGCCGTTGTTATTTATCAACCATTCACGGGTCATGGGACTCAACTGCGTCCACCACTGCTGGATGTTCATTTGACCTCCGCCTCCGCATAGCTGTCCAGTAGCTTCCGAGCCCGCTCGCCGTCGGCGCCTTCTTCTGCCAACGCGGACCGCATGTCTTCGAGCTTCTTTTCCCCGGCAGGGAAGGGCGGAAGCAGCGGGATGTCCGGGTCTGTCAGGACCTCCAGGACTGCAGGGCGGTCCAGCGAGAACGCGTAATCCCACGCGTCGCCGAGCTTGGCCGGGTCCTCCACGCGTATTCCTGCCAGGCCCAGCAGCTCCGCATAGGCGGCGTAAGGAAAGTCCGGGATCTCCTGGCTGGCATTGAACCGCGGTTCAGCCTCATTTTCGCGCTGCTCCCAGGAGACCTCAGCAAGGTCGCGGTTGTTGAAAACGCACACCACGAACCGGGGATCGGCCCAGTTGCGCCACCGATGCGCCACGGTGATCAGCTCCGCGATGCCCAGCATCTGCATCCCTCCATCCCCGGCGAGTGCCACAAGAGGCCGGTCCGGGTAGGCAAGCTTGGCAGCCAGACCGTAGGGAATCGCACAGCCCATGCTGGCGAGCGTGCCGCTCAGATGGGCCGGGACTCCCGGCGGGAGGATCAGCTGGCGGGCGTACCAGTAAACGCAACTGCCGACGTCGATACTCAACTGTGCGTTGTCCGGAAGCCTGCCGTTGAGTTCGCGGACCACGAGTTCCGGGTCCACGGGATCTGCCGGTATGTTGGCGCGTTCCTCCGAGAGATGACGCCAGGCGCGGACCTGGGTTTCGACGTCGGAACGCCGCTGGGTACGCGCACTTTCCGGCTGGTTGGGCTGCTGATCGAGCCGCTGGGTGAGTTCCGCCAGGCACGCGGCCGCATCGCCCACAACCCCAACCTCCACGGGGTAACGGTTGGCAACCTTCCGGCCATCAATGTCGATCTGGACAGCTTTGGCAGTTCCAGGTTCGGGGTAGAACTCCGTCCAGGGATCGTTGGAGCCGATGATCAGCAGTGTGTCGCAGTTGTTCAGGACGTAGGCACTGGCAGGGGTGCCGAGGTGACCCATGGTGCCGGCAGCGAAGGGCAGCGTCTCGTCGACGTGCGGCTTTCCCAGCAGGCTGGTGGTGATGCCGGCCTGCAGCTTTTCGGCCAGCGCCTGGACCTCGGTCCGGGCACCGCGGGCTCCCTGGCCCACCAGGAACGCTACCCGCTCACCCTTGGAAAGGATCTCGACGGCGGCATCCAGGTCTTCCTCCCGCGGCATCACCCGTGCGGGGTGCCATACAGGGGCGGTGACAACGATTCCGTGCTCATGTTCGAGTTCGGGTGCCTCTGCGGACTGGATGTCGTGGGGGATGATCACGACGCACGGGGACTTCGTCTCCAGCGCTGTTCGGAACGCGCGATCCAAGAGCATGGGAACCTGTTCCGGGGAGCTGGCGAGCTGTGCAAATTGTGCCGCAACGTCCTTAAACACTGTCAGCAGGTCAATTTCCTGCATGTAGGCCGAGCCCAGGACGGTGGTACTTTGCTGGCCGATGATCGCCACCACTGGAACGCCGTCCATTTTGGCGTCGTACAGTCCGTTGAGCAGGTGGATAGCGCCAGGACCTTGCGTCGAAGTCACCACCCCGACGCCGCCGGTGTATTTTCCGTGCCCCACGGCCATGAAGGCGGCTGCTTCTTCGTGCCTTGCCTGCACGAATTCCACCGCATCCTGTGCTCTGCGGAGCGCGCCCATGAAACCGTTGATGCCGTCGCCGCTGTATCCGAAGACCCTGTCCACGCCCCACGCTTGAAGGCGTTCCACGATGAGGTCCGAAACTGTTCGTTCGGCCATGCCTGAAATTCCTCTCGCTAGGTACTATCGTCAATTGTTGACAATTGCTACGCTTGGTTCATCACCTGAAACCCGGGCCAAGCATCCGCCGAAGCCCCCTTGCGTGAAGGACCTCCCATGAAGAAGCGACGCCCCGCTACCCTGGCTCCAGAGCTCTTTGAAACATCGCGCACCGGGCACCACTGCCCAAACACCGGATGGTGGTCAGTTGCGGGAGATCCGAGGGCCACGCGTCTCATTACCAAGGGCGAGGTGATGCCTGCCCTGCACGGGACTCCAGCTCTCTGGATCATGCGCGAAACAGCCGCTGGGACCCAAGCCGCCCGACCTGCGGCCAATTTGATGACAACGTCATAGCAGTCAGCCCTCCTTCCGGAGGCCGGCCTGCTGCACGAGTTCGGTCAACCAGGGCCGGTGTCCTCTGTGGAAGACCATCCCGTCCGGAAGCCCCTGCACGGTGGGAACGGAATCGGCGATATCGATGGTTACCCGGCCGCCACCCATGGGCGCGTTGGTGATATGCAGGTCGCCGTAGGACGCCGGCAGTTGGGGATCCATCCAGAACCCGCCACGCGACACATGGGCGTCGTACCTCATCAGGCTGGTGACCAGTTGGATGGGGGAGGTGGCTGCCCACGCTTGCGGCGAGCACGCCGTGGGGTACGGAACGGGCTCGCTGTATTGCTCCCTGCTGAAGCCACAGAACAGCTCCGGGAGCCGCCCTTCGGAGTAGTCGGCCGCTTCGAGCAAGGCCGTCGAAATTCGTTGGGCCTCCTCCACGAATCCGTAGCGCATCAGGCCGGCGGCAATAACGGCATTATCGTGCGGCCACACGGAACCGTTGTGGTAGCTGGCCGGATTGTAGGCGCCCATGTCGGTTCCGAGGGTGCGCACACCCCACCCACTGAACATCTCCGGAGACATCAGCCGTTCGGCCACGAGTGGCGCCTTGTCCTCGTCCACCAACCCCACCCACAGGCAATGCCCCATGTTCGAGGCGCACGCGTCAACCTGCCGTTTCTTGCCGTCCAAAGCGATCGCGTAATAGCCGCGGTCCGGCATCCAGAACTGCTCGTTGAACCGGACCTTTAACTCCGCCGCGCGGTCGACGAGTTCCCGCGCCAAAGGTGCGTCACCGGCGTCGTACGCTATCCACGCGCGTGCCATGTACGCGTCATAGACGTACGCCTGAACCTCGCAGAGGGCGATAGGCGGCTCAGCCACGCGCCCGTCCGCAAAATTGATGCCGTCCCACGAGTCCTTCCAGCCCTGGTTGATCAGCCCGCGATCATTGAGCCGCTGATATTCGACGAATCCATCACCGTCCCTGTCGCCATAGTCCCGGATCCAGTCCAGGGCCCTGTCCGCGTTGGGCAGCAAGGCCGCGATAGTCTCCTGGGCGAACCCCCACCGGCTGACCGACCCCAGCAAAACCACGAACAGCGGGGTGGCATCGATGCTGCCGTAGTAAACGGATTTGCCGCCGAGCGACAGTCCGCTGGAGACGTCCAGCCTGACTTCGTGCAGGATCTTCCCGGGCTCTTCCTCGCTGATGGGATCCACCACCTTGCCTTGCCGGTCAGCGAGAGTTTGCAGCGTGCCCAGGGCGAGTGACGGATCAACGGGCATGGCCATCTCCGAGGCCCACAGGGAGTCACGGCCAAACAGCGTCATGAACCACGGCGCTCCTGCTGCCACAACCACCCTGTCCGGGTGAGTGGGGTCTTCAATGCGGAGGGCGCCGAGATCGTCATAGCTGCGCCGCAGTGTCCTCTCGATGGAGTGGTTACCCATGTGCAGCACGGGAATTTTGGCCACCCATTCCTGGCGGCGCTGATCGCTGCGGGACAGCTCGCCGACGGCGGGACGCACCACAGGCGCTGCAGGCGCCCCTCCCTCAGTTCCGGGAGCAATGGTGACCACGGTGCTCCAGTGCCCGCGTGGAGGGATAGTGGTCTGATATCTGAGGCCCTCGCGGGTCGCCTCGGCAACATCGGAACTTACGACGACGGACTTCCGGACATCCTGCCACCTGGAGCGGATGGTCAGTGTGTTGTGGTGGTACTCGCGGGACTCCTCCCACTGCCTCTGGACCCGCGCTTCCTTGACTTCGAAAACGTCCGCGAAGTCCGAGCCCACTGCGAATTCGACCAAACATTCCACGGGTTCCATCGAATGGTTGCGGATAGTGACGTGCTCGACCATTCCCACGCCTACTTCCCGTAAGCGCTCCACGATCAGCGGTGTATCCGCATACCCGTCGGATCGTGTGACGCGGCCGGCGAAGGCTGCCCTGTAGGGCTCTTTTGTCTGGGCGGTCAGAGGCTCCAGCGACTGGCCGTTGATGGTGAGGACCCAATCGGACAGGACCCGGGTGTCCTGGAAAAACATGCCGTGGGGATGGTCCGGGTGAATATCGCCATTAGGCAGGGAGATGCAGAAGGACGTGCCTTCCACCAAAGTGACAGTCCCGGCGCCGAGGGGTCCGGCTGCTGTATCTGCATTCCATCCAGCCACTGTATGGCTCCTCTAAGAACCAAGGACGGCCAGTCCCTGTTCCAGGCTCCCGGCTGTCCTGCTACATCGTCACCTCGACGGTACTCTTGCTGGCCTGCCGGGGCTAGAGCGTTGGTAGCTGTTGCTTTGCGCTGTCAGCCGGGGGCGCTGTCAGTCACGGGGCTGTCAGCCTTGGGAGGCGACCAGCAGATCGTAGTCATCATCGATGTGGAAAAGCCGCCGTTCGCCGATGCGGTCTATTACCCAGATCGTTTGTCCGTCCGCAGTCCGATCTTCCACAGTGCCTCTGTGGTACTCGTAGCCGCGGAGGCTGAGGGAAACTACATCTCCAGCTTCCAGGGAGTTCCAGAGCGATACCCTTCGGCTTTGCGCGCTGCATGCGGCAGGAGTACTTTCCAGGCTGTTTTTCCAGATGAGTTTCATGGGGAAGTTCTCCTTGGTGACGGGGCTGGCATCGGTGGCAGGGCGTCCGCTGAATATTTTCTCCTTCAAGCCTATCGTCGATTGTTGACAATTGCTAGGATGGAAACTGTGCTTTCCAAAGACGGCAGGCACGTTCAAAAGGGCGCAGCCCCAGAAGGAGAATCCATGATCAAGGCCACTGTCATGAGCGACGCAACAACGCAGGACCCGGGGGAGCACATCCCCAAAGCAACCACCAGCACACCGGGCCAGACTGAGGTCTCGTTCCGTTTGTGGGCCCGCGATAACCACAAGACGGGCATCTGGGAGGTCACGCCGGGCGTGTTCAAGAGCACCCGACCGGGTTATGACGAGATCTGCCAGATCCTTAGTGGCAAGGCGACCATCACGGAAGAAGACGGAACCAGCTTCGACATCGGTCCCGGAACGTTGTTCGTTACTCCGGCAGGATGGACGGGCACCTGGACCATCCACGAGACGCTGCGGAAGATGTGGGTTGTCACGGACGTTCCCACAAACTAACTGCATGCAGGAAGGGCCCGGTTCACGTGAACCGGGCCCTTCCTGTATGGGGACTTTCCTAGGCAGTAATTCCCGCCTAAGCAGTAATTCCCGTTACTTCCGGGCTGGAAGTGAGGTCCTGCACGGCCTTCTGCATGTGGCGTTTGATGGCCTGCTGAAGTCCGCTACGGTCCCGGGCCTCAAGGAGGTCAAGGAGCTGCTGGTGCTCCTGCACAAGTGCATCAATGCGGGGATATGCCACCTCCAGGCTCAAAATACACATCCTGGATTCGGCAGCAAGAGTCTCATAAATACGTATGAGCCGCGTGTTTCCAGTGCCTGAAACAAAGGCCGTGTGGAATTGCATGTCGAGGCGGGCAATGGCCTGCCAGTCCGAGGCCGCAACCTGCTTGGCCATGTTCCGGATGATGCCCTTGAGCTCTCGGCAGGTATCCGCCACCTGCTCTGCGTCCGAGTCCAAAAGCGTGTTTGCCGCGGCCAACTCCACTGCTTCACGGACAGCGTAGATCTCTTTGACATCCTGCGTGGAAAGCTCCAGCACGAAGACACCGCGGTTGCGCTTGCTCACCAGGATGCCTTCCTGGCAAAGCCGTTGGAGAGCCTCGCGGAGCGGACCCCGCGAAGTGCTCAGCTGGCTGGCCAAGGCAGATTCATTGACCTGCTGGCCAGGTCTGAAGGCCCCTTGGACAATGAGCTCACGTAATTGGTCAGCGATCAGCTGGGCCGTGGGCCGGCCTTCCAATACGAACATTCCCTCCGGTGCCGCCATTGACATCCCCTCATTTCATGCTTCGGCAATTTTGAAACTATTAGACCGCTATTGCGGTGTACTTGTACTCCAGGAATTCTTCGATTCCAATTTTTCCGCCCTCGCGTCCGAGTCCGGATTGCTTGACGCCGCCGAACGGTGCCGCGGGGTTGGAAACCAGGCCGGTGTTCAGGCCGACCATTCCGACTTCCAGTTCCGCGGAGAACCGCAGTGCCTTGTCCATGCTCTCTGTGAACACGTACCCCACCAGGCCCCACTCAGTGTCGTTTGCCAGGCGGAGAACTTCGTCCTCACTGTCGAACGCGGTGATTGCTGCGACCGGGCCGAAGATTTCCGTGCTCATCAGCGCGGCGTCTGTGGGCACATCTACCAGGACAGTGGGGGTGTAGAAATAGCCGGGGCCATCCGGACGGCTTCCGCCGGTCAGTACGCGTGCTCCCTTGGATACTGCATCTGCAACGAGGCTTTCGACCTTTTCCAGGCCCTTCTGTTCGATGAGGGGCCCGACGTCGGTACCAGCCTTGGCGCCGTTGCCTACCTGCAATTCTGACATCTTCTTGGAGAACTTCTCGCCAAATTCCTCTACGACGGAGCGGTGGACGAAGAAGCGGTTTGCTGCTGTGCAGGCCTCGCCCATGTTTCGCATCTTGGCCTTCATGGCGCCGTCCACGGCCTTTTCGATGTCTGCATCGGCCAGCACGATGAACGGGGCGTTGCCGCCGAGCTCCATGGAGGAGCGCATCACGTTGTCCGCCGCCTGCTTCAGCAGAACCTTGCCCACTTCCGTGGAACCAGTGAAGCTGATCTTTCGGGCGATGCCACTGTCAGTCCAGGTCCGGACCACCGTGGAGGCGGTGGACGTTGTCACAACATTCAGCACGCCGTCGGGAAGGCCGGCCTCCTTGAACAGGGCGACCAAGGCCAGCGACGTCAACGGTGTCAGCTCAGCAGGCTTGAAGACCATGGTGCAGCCGGCAGCAACGGCCGGGGCGATCTTGCGGGCACCCATGGCAAGCGGAAAGTTCCACGGAGTCACCAGGACTGAGGGGCCCACTGGTTCCTTAGTGATGAGGATACGGGTGTTTCCATCCACGGAGCTGGCGCTGTCACCGCCAATGCGGACTGCTTCTTCCGAGAACCAGCGGAGCATTTCGGCGCCATAGGCTACCTCGCCCCTAGCTTCTGCGAGTGGCTTGCCCATCTCCGCCGTCATGATCGCGGCGAGCCGGTCCGTGTTGGCGATCACCAATTCAAAAGCGCGTCGAAGGATATCGGCACGCTGACGAGGTGTGGACTTGCTCCACTCCGCCTGTGCGCGACCCGCTGCCTGAATAGCCGCGGCAGCGTCTTCAGGGCCGCCGTCGGCAACGTGGGCAATCACTTCGTTCGTGGCAGGGTTCTCAACGGCGAAGGTGGCACCACTGGCTGCTTTCTGCCACGTTCCGTCAATGAACAGGTCCGTTGGGATGGTGGAGGGATCAAAGGAGGTAGTCATGGTCGCTCTTTCAGTGATCAGGGGGACTAGGAGGTGGCCGTCTTGAGCGCCTGGGTGAACTTGGACAGGCCTTGCTGAATTTCATCGCTGCTGACGTTCAGGGCCGGGATCAGGCGAATGACGTTGCCATGCGGACCGCAGGTGAGGAGCAGGAGTTCTTCCTTGATGGCGGCCTGTTGGACGGCGAGGGCAGTTGCTGCGTCCGGGGTGTTGTCGGCGGCGGTGAACTCAACGCCCTGCATCAGGCCGCGGCCACGCACGTTGCCGATTCCCGAGAATTCCGTTTGCAGATTGTCCAGTCCTGCGCGCAGTTCGTCACCGCGCAGCAAGGCGTTCTCCACGAGGTTCTCCCGCTGGATCACACCCAAGGTTGCGACGCCGGCTGCTGCGGCGACTGCGTTGCCGCCATAGGTTCCGCCCTGGGAACCTGGCCAAGCCTTGCCCATCAAGTCGGCGGAGGCGGCGATTGCGGAGATGGGGAAGCCGCTGGCAAGTCCCTTGGCGGTGATCACGACGTCTGGGGTGATTCCGGCCCAGTCGTGTCCCCAGAACTTGCCCGTGCGTCCGACTCCCGCCTGGACCTCGTCCAGGATGAGCACGATGCCGTGCTTGTCGGCGCGCTCACGCAGGCCTTGGAGGAATGCGACAGGGGTGGGGATGTACCCGCCGTCGCCCAGAACGGGTTCGATGATGAACCCGGCAGTATCGCTGGGGGCGCTGATTGTCATCAGAAGGTGGTCGAGTTCCTTCAGGGCAAATTCGACGGCGGTGGCTTCGTCCCAGCCGTACCGGTACCAGTGCGGGAACGGGGCAACGTGAACGCCGCCCATGATGGGGGAGAAGCCTGAGCGGAACTTGGTTCCCGCAGTAGTCAAGGAGGCGGCCGCTACTGTGCGGCCGTGGAACCCACCCTGGAAGGAGATGATGTTGGGCCGTCCGGTGGCCATGCGGGCCAAACGGATGGAGGCCTCTACTGCTTCAGAGCCGGAGGTTGCGTAGAAGACGCTGTCCAAGCCCTGTGGCAGGACGCCACCCAGCAGTTCCGTGAGTTCCAGGAGGGGCTTGTGCATCACGGTGGTGTACTGGGCATGGACAATCTTGCCCACCTGTTCGCGGGCTGCGGCCACCACGTCGGGGTGGCAGTGTCCGGTGCTGGTGACGCCGATTCCGGTGGTGAAATCCAGGTACTTCTTGCCATCTGTGGCGTGGATCCAACTACCGGACGCGTAGTCCACGACCACTGGAGTGGCCTGCTTCAGGATGGGGCTAAGTGTTGCCATGGCTTCATACTTTCTTAGTAACTGTAGATTGTCAACAATACGCGATTCGCGGGCGGTTAGCCCGCGAATCGTGTGATGCCTAGTTCTTGAACCTCTGTGGACGGACGAAGTCCAGGCCGTCAAAGCCGCCCTTGCCAAGTGCCTCGCTGGCAGCGATCTGGCCGTAGCCGGAAGCCATCTTGAAGCCGGCCCCGGAGAACCCGGTGGCGGAGTAGATCCGGCCTGACTCAGTGAAGAAGCCCAGGAGGGGCTGCGAATCCGAGGTGAAGAGGTCCGGGAAGGCATCCGAGCGGACGATGCTGGGAACCAAGCCCGGGAAGAATTCGGTAACCGTCTCAGTGGTTTCTGCAATCTCCGCTTGGGTTAGGTCCCTGGGCACTGAGTCTGCGGCCGGCGTCGGTGCTCCGCGGCCGTCGAGGGTGGCTTTCACAGTGACGCCATCCACCGCGGGCGCTCCATACATGGAGCGATCGCCGGAAATCCTGATGAAGATGGGGAACTTCTCCGGCGTGAACTGGGTTGCGTCGCGGGCGACGAACCAGCTCAGGAAAATCCTGCGGGTTTCCGTGTGTGCCTTCAGGTACTCGGGCATGAGCTGCTGGGACCACCCACCGGAGGCGATGATCACCCGTTCGAAGGTCCAGGACTGTTCGCCGGAGGTGACGACAACGCCGTCGTTGGTTTCGGTGATGCTGCTGACAGGAGTATTGCTGAGGACGGTTGCCCCGTTTGCCTGTGCCGCTGCAACCGCCGCGGTAACTGCCCGATCCGTGCGAAGTGCGCCGCCGAAGGGATCGTAAACGGCGACGTCATCAGCCCGGAGGTTGTGCTGCGGGTAGCGTTCCGCCATTTCCTCACGAGTGAGGATTTGGTGCCTCGCTCCGTTGATCCGGGTAGTTTCCAGCAGCTTGGGAATGTAGGGTCCATCAACTGTGCCGATGGAGAGTCCGCCACACCGGGTGAGGATATCCTGTCCCGTTTCTGCTTCGAGCTCGGCCCAGAGATCCCGTGAGCGCTCCAGGATGGGGTAGTAGTCCGGCCTTCCCCTGTAAAGCATCCGGAACAGGCGGGTGTCGCCACCTACCGCACTTCGGCCATGCCCGGGGGCGTGTGCTTCGAAGCCGACCACGGAATCGGACAACCGTGAGGCCTGCCAGAGTGCCATGCTTCCGATGCTGCCCAGGCCGATGACGGCGAGTTTTCCATCCATCGCTTAGAGCACCTGCTTCAGGAAGGCCTGGGTGCGTGCTTCTTTGGGGTTCTTCAGGATTTCCCGGGCGTCGCCGCGTTCCACCACGTAGCCCTCGTCCATGAAGATCAGGGAATCGGCCACTTCGCGGGCGAAGCCCATCTCGTGGGTGACGACCACCATGGTCATGCCCCTTTTGGCGAGGTCCTGCATGACAGCCAGGACTTCCCCTACCTTTTCGGGGTCAAGGGCACTGGTGGGTTCGTCGAACAGGATGATTTCCGGATCCATGGCCAAAGACCGGGCGATGGCCACGCGTTGCTGCTGCCCGCCGGAAAGTTCGGCCGGGTAGCGGTCGCCGAAAGCGCCGAGGCCCACGCTCGTCAGCAGTTCCTGGGCGCGCTTGGAGGATTCCTTCTTGTCGGCACCTTTGACGAGCACGGGGCCTGACATGACGTTCTCGCGGGCGGTCATGTTCGGGAACAGGTTGAACTGCTGGAAGACCATGCCTACCCGTGTACGTTGCTGGGCAAGCTTCTTGGGGGGCAGCGCGTGGTAAGCGTTGTCGGTCTCGTAGTAGCCGAAATCATCGCCGTTGACTTTCAGGATTCCGGAGTCCACGGTCTCCAGGCCGTTGATGCAGCGCAACAGGGTGGACTTGCCGGAACCGCTGGGTCCGATAATGCAGCAGATTTCACCGCTGGCAATATCGAGGTCGATATCGTGGAGAACGGTCTTGTGCCCAAAGGACTTACGAATTCGGCGGGCTTGGATCGTGCCGTCGTTGCTCATCGTGCGATTCCTTCCGGCGCTGTCAGTTGGACTTTCCTGGCCTTGCGGGGAACCCGGGCGGAGGTATGGGAGTATTTCTGTTCGAGCTTGGACTGCGGGTAGCTCAGCACCAACGTCATCACGAGATACCAGAGGCTCGCCACGATCAGCAGCGGGATGGTCTCGTAGGTGCGTGCGTAGATGAGCTGGGCGCTCTGGAGAAGTTCCGCAACACCCAGGACGCTGACCAAGGATGTTTCCTTGAACATTCCGATGACCTGGTTGCCGGTAGCCGGAATGATCGAGGGCATGGCCTGGGGAATGATGATCTTGCGCATCTTCGTAGCGGCGCTCATTCCCAGGGAGTCCGCGGCTTCGATTTGGCCCTTGCCCACCGAGGAGAACCCGCCGCGGATGATTTCTGCCATGTATGCGGCTTCGTTCAACGTCAGGCCGACCAAGGCTGCGGTGATCGGGCCCATGAGTGCATTCGTGTCGATCGCGGTGCCGATGTCGGTAAACGGGATCCCGATGGTCAGGTTCGGGTACAAGGCCGAAATGTTGAACCAGAAGATCAGCTGGACCAGCACCGGGGTACCGCGGAACAGGGTGATGAAAACGCCCGCTGTGGCCGCGATCGGTTTGACTTTCGAGGACCTCATGATGGCAATGACCAGGCCGAGGAGGGTGCCCAAGGCCATGCTGGCGACCGTAAGGAAGATGGTGAGCATCAGCCCGCGGAGGATCGATTCGTGGGTGAAGTACTTGGCCACGACGTCCCACTTGAAATTGGGGTTGGTGGAGACCGAGAAGAGGATGCCCGCGCCAAGCAGGATGGAAACCACCCAAGCGACGTATTCAAAAGTACTTCTGCGACGAAGACGGGGCTTGAGTGCCGGATCGATTCCGTTCATTGTCGGTTTGCTTCCGTTACTGATGGTTTGCACCATGGGAGCACCTCTCCTAGTTGAGTTTTGCGTCCGTGATGGCACCGGACTCGAGGCCCCAGTTGGCGAGGGACTTCTTGTATTCCGGGCTGTTCAGGACCGACTGGATGGCGGCCTGGAGGGCGGGAGTCAGGGCAGATCCCTTTTTGACGCCGATAGCGGTGAGGTCGCTGGAGCCAACGTTAACCTGCGGTGTCAGGATGGTGAAGGCTTTCGGCTGCTGCTTCTCGGCCCAGGCGAGGGAGGTTGTGTCGTAGAAGATGCCGTCGATGCGCTTGGACGCCAGCTGGGTCAGGGCTTCCTGGACGTTGGGCAGCGTCACGGCGTTGATCGCTGGCTGTCCCTTGGAGGTGCAGGTCTGCTCGTTAAGGGCCGGGAGCCGCTTGAGCTGGCCGGTGGAGCCCTGGGTGACGGCGATGTTCTTACCGCACAGCGTCTCGTTGGTGAGTTTCAGCGGGTTACCCGCGGCCACGGCCACCGAGTTGCCGGCCTTGAAGTAGTCGATCATGTCCAGGACCTTCAGCCGCTCATCGGTCTTTGACATGGTCGTGGCGGTGAAGTCGTAGCGGCCACCGTCAAGACCAGGGACGATCGTGTCGAACTTCGTGTCCTGGAACTTCAGCTTCAGGCCGAGCTTCTTGGCCACCAGGCGGGCGATGTCCGGGTTCAGGCCGATCGCCGTCGAGTTGTCCTCGGCAAGGAACGTCGTCGGCGGGTAGTGCAGGTCCATTGCGACCGTCAGCTCGCCCTTGTCCTTATAAGATGCCGGCAGGAGGCTCACGGCCTTTTCGTCGGGCTGGACGCCCTCGGAGATGTCAGTGGTGTTTGAAGTCTTGCTGTCTGGCGTATCGCTGCTGTTAGCTGTTCCGCCGCAGGCGCTCAGTGCGAGTAGTACGGCAAGTCCTGCGGCTGCAGTCTGGGCCTTGGTTCGAATCTTCATGGTGCTTCCCTTCGAGGGAGTCGGTCACTGGGGAGGGAGAAGTTCTAGGTTGTAATGTGATCCGGATCTCTCCGTCATCTAATGCAATGCAACCCCCTCAACAGTAGATTGTCAACAATTGACAGAAACTTTTTTCAGGTAAGTCCTTGGTTGAGAACCGTTCTAAATACCGCCTAGAAACTGTTGACAATTTACAATTTGGCCCCCTAGAGTCGAATCACAAGCCCCCTTCCATCTCCCTAAAAGAACGGAAACCCCATGGCAGAGACCAACTTCCGGCCGAAGTACATCTCCTTCGATGTCTACGGCACGCTGATCAACTTCGACATCGATCCCACAACCCGGCGGCTGCTTGATGGACGTATCTCCGAAGAGCAGTGGCCTACGTTCAAGAAGCAGTTCCGTGGCTACCGCTTCGACGAGGTCCTTGGCGACTACAAGCCGTATGAGGCGATCCTTCAGGATTCCTTTGACCGCGTGTGCAAGCGCTGGGGCATTGGGCCCACCGAAGGTGCCGGCGCAGCGTTCGCTGAGGCTGTCCGCGTCTGGGTTGCCCACGAGGACGTGCCGGCCCCGCTGAAGCTCATGGGCGATAACTACCAGCTTGTGGCTCTGTCCAACGCCGACACCAGCTTCCTGGACATCAGTATTCCCAAGCTCGGTGCAGAGTGGCACGCCGTGTTCACGGCTGAGCAGGCCCAGGCCTACAAGCCGCGCTATCAGGCCTTTGAGTACATGCTCGATACCCTGAACGCCAAGCCGGAGGACTTCCTGCACGTCTCCTCGCACACCAGGTACGACATGCACCCGATGCACGACATGGGCTTCCGTAACCTCTGGATGCTGGACCGCGGCTATGACCCCATTGGCCAGGGCTACGACCTCAACACTGTTACGTCCTTGGACGAGCTCAACAAGCACCTCGGTCTCTAAACAGACTTCCAGGCGAAAGGTCATACCGTGAAACTTGTTCCCTACTGGCTCGATACTACAGAGCCTTCCGGCGATTACCGTCGCACTCCGGTCCCGGAAAACGTTGATGTTGCGATTATCGGTGCCGGTTTTACAGGGCTGTCAGCAGCCCTTGAATTCGCCAAGCAGGGCGCCAGCGTGGCCGTTTTCGAACGCCACACCGTTGGCTGGGGTGCTTCGGGCCGTAACGGGGGAATGGCTACGACCGGTTTGGCCATTGGCTTCAGCACGGCAGTCAAGCGCTACGGGGCTCCGCGGGCAGTTGAGATGTTCCGCGAATACAACGACGCCATCGAAACCATCGAGAAGCTGGTTCACGACAACGGCATCGATTGCGACTTCAAGCGCTTCGGCAAGCTCTCCCTCGCGTTCCACAAATCCCACTACGACGGCTTCCTGAAGTCCCAGGAGCTGCTCGCGAACCTGGTTGATCACCACGTGAAGGTCATCCCCAAGTCCGAGATCCACAGCGAAATCGGAACGGACTTCTACCAGGGTGCCATGATGGATCCGCTGGGTGCGGGGCTCCACGTAGGGAAGTTCGTGCACGGTCTGGCCAAGGTGGCAGCTGACAACGGCGCAGCCATCTGCGAGAACGCATCGGTCACTGAGCTGAACAAGGTCTCGGGGACAGTGCACGATGTGCACACCACCCGTGGAATTACCCGGGCCAAGCAGGTCCTGGTCGCCACCAGCGGCTACACCGGCAACGTCACCCCGTGGCTGCAGCGTCGCGTGATCCCGGTGGGCAGCTTCATCATCTGCACGGAGCCTCTGTCCGAAGAGGTAGTGAACCGTATCCTGCCCAACAGGCGCCAGGCCTCTGACAGCAAGATGCTGACCTACTACTTCAGGATCACGCCGGACAACAGGCTGCTGTTTGGTGGCCGGGCCCGATTCGCTTTGTCCAGCCCGGACTCGGACGTCAAGAGCGCCGAAATCCTGCACAAGGCCATGACTGAGCTCTTCCCGTACCTCTCCAAGGCCAAGGTGGACTACATCTGGGGCGGCCTGGTGGATCTCTCCATGGACCAGATGGTCCATGCCGGCCAGCATGACGGCCTCTTCTACTCCCTTTGCTACAGCGGCCATGGTGTTCAGATGGCGGCCCACATGGGTAAGCGGATGGCCCACTACATGGCTGGCGACAAGTCGGCAAATGTGTGGGAAGACCTGAAGAACCCGCCGGTGCCCGGCCACTTCGGCCCGCCATGGTTCCTGCCCTTCATTGGTGGAGCCGCGAAGATCATCGACCGTATCAAGTAGACATCCCGCTAGCCAGGCAAGGTAAAGGTTCCCATGAGTTCATCAACAACCGTCGCTGGAGCGCGCCCAAAAACAGCTGAGGAAACGGCCTACAGGCGGGCAAACGTTGCGGCCCTTCCCGGTGGTGCGTTCCTCGAAGGCCTGTGGGAGACCGCTGACAGGATCCTGGAAGTCCGGGACCCTGAAGACGGCCTGCTGCTGGGCACTGTGTGTTCTTCAACCCTGCAGGATGTCCGTCGGGCGGTTGCCCATATTCACCGCCACCTCCTGGATGATGAATGGCCTCTGCGGGAACGCCGCGAGGCCTTGGAAAGGGCCGCGGTGCTCCTGGCTGAGCAGTCGGTCCGCTTCTCGGAGATTATTGCCGCGGAGAGCAGCAAGACCATCAACGAGGCCGAGCGTGAAGTGCGCCGGTGCATCGAGACGTTGCGGCTTTCGGCGGCAGCGTCGAGCGAACTCGTCGGGGAGACTCTCGGCTTTGAGGACAGCATGGCCGGAGGCAACAAGATCGGCTGGTACAGCCGGAAACCTGTTGGCATCATCGCCGCCATCACGCCCTTCAACGATCCGCTGAACCTCGTGGCACACAAGCTGGGCCCGGCGCTGATCGGAGGCAACGGCGTCGTACTTAAACCCTCGGGCCGCACACCGCTGACCGGGCTGGCTTTCGTTCAGCTGTTGCTTGAGGCCGGCGTTCCGACAGGTCGCATTGCCGCGATCGTGTCCGGACCCGGGGTGTCCGAAGCGATCGTGACCGACCCCCAGGTGGACCTCATCTCCTTCACCGGCGGGCCGGCGACGGCGGACCGGATTGCTGCCGCTGCAGGCGCCAAGAAGATCCTTTCGGAGCTGGGCGGCAACAACGCTACGATCATCTGCGCCGACGCCGAACCGGCAACCGCTGCTGAGGCGATCGTCGCCGGGGCGTTCGGTGTGGCTGGCCAGAATTGCCTGTCCGTCCAGCGCGTTTACGTCCACATTTCGCTGTTCGACGAAGTCGTTGAAAAGGTACTCACGGGGACCCGCGCGCTCCGCGTCGGAGAGAAGATGGACCGCAACACCGACATCGGTCCCCTCATCACAGAAGCCGAGGCCCGCCGGGTGGAGGCGTGGGTGGAGGAAGCCAAAGCGGCGGGCGCCACCGTTCGTGTGGGCGGTCAGCGCCACGGCGCCTTCTACCAGCCAACCGTGCTGACAGATGTTCCGGCAGACGCCCGCGTCATCGTTGAAGAGGTGTTTGGCCCCGTGGTCAGCATCATGCCCTTCATCCAGATCTCTGACGCCATCCACGCGGCCAATGCCTCCGAATACGGGCTCCAGGCCGGTGTCTTCACCGAATCCATTGACCTGGCCCTGGCAATTGCCGACAAGCTGCACGTCGGGGCGGTGGTCATCAACGAGACCAGCGACGTCCGGATCGACTCGATGCCTTTTGGCGGGTTCAAGAAGTCCGGCGTGGGCCGTGAAGGGGTCAAGCACGCAGTCCGGGAAATGACCGAGCCCAAGAGCACCATTATCAAACTGGCGGAGGCCGCCACCCGCTGGCAGCAGCTGACGGGCACCTCAGAACGGAATGCATCATGACTACCCACAAAATCGCGGTCATCGCCGGCGACGGTATCGGCAAGGAAGTGGTCCCCGCGGCCATCGAAACCCTGGAACGAATCGCTGAAATCCACTCCATCAACCTGAAGTTCACGCACTTCGACTGGGGATCTGACTACTACGCCCAGCACGGACGCATGATGCCGGTGGACGGCCTGGAGCAGCTGGCGCAGCATGACGCCATTTTCCTGGGTGCCGTGGGCTCCCCGGAGGTGTCCGACGCTGAATCGCTGTGGGGGTTGTTGATTCCCATCCGCCGCGAATTCCAGCAGTACATCAACCTGCGTCCGGTAAAAACGCTCGACGGCGTGAAGTCGCCCCTGGCGAACAAGGAACCGATCGATATCCTCATCGTGCGTGAAAACAACGAAGGGGAATACTCGGAGGTCGGCGGACGCATGTACCGCGGCCTGCCCCACGAAACCGCAGTCCAGGAAACCATCTTCACCCGCCTGGGAGTATCACGGGCCGCGCACTACGCCGCCTCGCTCGCGTCCTCCCGCAGGGGCCACCTCACCTCGGCCACCAAGAGCAACGGCATTATCCACACCATGCCCTTCTGGGACGAGGTAGTGGAAGAAACCACCCGCCTCTACCCTGACGTGACGCTCACCAGCGAACTGGTGGACGCCTTGGCTGCGCACCTGGTCCTCAAACCCTGGACCCTGGACGTCATTGTTGCCTCGAACCTGCTGGGCGACATCCTCTCGGACCTGGGCAGCTCCGTCACCGGCTCCATCGGTGTGGCGCCCAGCGCGAACCTGAACCCCGAAGGTGATTTCCCATCCCTCTTTGAACCGGTGCACGGATCTGCGCCGGACATCGCGGGCAAGGGACTGGCAAACCCTGTGGGCCAGATGTGGTCCGGCGCAATGATGCTCCAGCACCTGGGCCACCCGGAGGCTGCTGAACACCTGCAGCTGGCCTTCGAGTCCGCACTGCGGGAAGGGCTCGGGACCCGCGACGTAGGAGGCCCTTCGTCGACGTCGGAGTTCACTGCCGCTGTTATGGCCGCGATCGATGTCATTGATGTGCTTGGCTCGATCGAGGCCGGCACGGCAACCAAGTCTGCGGGAGCACCGGCGTCGTCATGACGGTTACCCCTGGACGCAAGAGGCCTGTTGTCGCGGCACTGTACCGGGAGGCTTTACCGCCCCGGTTGGAGGAGATCGAAGCCCTGGCCGAGGTCCGACTGACCAAGGCCGAGGGACTGGCTGAAGCGATGGACGGTGCCGATGTCCTGTACCAGTGGCATTCGTTTTCCCTTGCCTTGCGGGAGAACTGGGACGCGGCGTCGTCGCTGAAATGGGTCCACGTAACAGCAGCGGGCGTCAGCCAACTCCTGTTCGACCAGCTCATCCAGAGCGATGTGGTCTACACGAACTCCCGCGGAGTGCTGAGCCGTGCAATTGCCGAATTCGCGCTGGGCTTCGTCCTGGATATTGCGAAAGACTCGCAGGGCTCGTTCAAGCTTCAACAGCAGCAGCGCTGGCAGCACAGGGTCACCCGTAAGATCCAGGGCCAACGCGCTTTGGTGGTGGGCACTGGTTCCATCGGGCGGGAAATCGCGTCGCTGTTCCGTGCCGTGGGTCTGCAGGTCAGCGGTGCCGGACGAAGCAGCCGTCCAGGGGATGAATTGTTCGACGAAATTCATTCTTCCCGGGACCTGGCCGGGATCTCCGGGGACTTCGACTACCTGGTCCTGGCGGCGCCACTGACTGAACAGACCAAGGGACTTGTGGACGCTGACGTCCTTTCCGCCATGAAATCCACCGCACACCTGATCAATGTGGGCCGTGGGGAGCTGGTACGGACGGACGCGCTGATGGATGCGCTGACCTCCGGATCCATTGCAGGGGCAGCACTGGACGTAGTCCATCCCGAGCCGCTTCCCGCGGGGCATCCTTTGTGGAGCATGGACAACGTCATCATCACACCCCACATGAGCGGCGACACCGAGGACTACCTCGACGATCTGGGGCAATTGTTCGTGGACAACCTGCGACGGTTCAGCCAGGGCGAACCCCTGCAGAACATCGTGGACAAAACCCTTGGGTTCGTCCCGGCCTCCTGATCCTGTTTCCCGTTTTCCGTTTCCCGAAAGAAGGATCACATGCCTACTACCGTGAAGGCCTATGTCGCCTCTTCTCCCACCGCGGACCTCACCCCGGGCACTGTGGAACGGCGCGATCCCGGTGACTTCGATGTGCAGATTTCCATCAGGTACACCGGAATCTGCCACTCGGACATCCATGCTGCACGCGGAGACTGGGCCAGTAACTACCCCCTGGTGGTTGGCCACGAGATCGTCGGAGTGGTGGAAGCCATCGGTCCAAGAGTCACCCGTCATTCGGTGGGGGACCGCGTGGGAGTGGGCTGTTTCGTTGATTCCTGCAGGGAATGCGTCAATTGCCGTGCAGGCGAGGAGCAGTATTGCCTGCAAGGTGCCACGAGCACGTACAACTCCTTCGGCCGTGACGGCCTGCCCACCGCCGGCGGTTACAGCACAAGCATCGTGGTGGATGAGAACTACGTCCTCAGAATCCCCGACGGCATAGACCTCCAGGAGGCGGCCCCACTGCTGTGCGCGGGAATCACCATGTACGCGCCGCTGCGTAACTGGAAGGCCGGGCCAGGCAAGCGCGTGGCCATCATAGGTATGGGCGGACTGGGCCATATGGGCGTGAAGATCGCTGCGGCTTTGGGAGCTGAAGTCACGGTGCTCAGCCAATCGCTCAAAAAGCAGGAGGACGCCGTCCGGCTCGGCGCCAACAGTTACTACGCAACATCCGAACCCGCAACCTTCGAATATTTGAAGGGCCAGCTGGATCTGATCATCAACACCGTCTCTGCGGACATCGATGTGGATGCGTATCTGTCCTTGCTTGCCTTGGACGGCACCATGGTCCTCGTGGGACTGCCCTCCAAACCGCTGAGCCAGCGCGCGTGGTCGCTGGTGGAATTCCGACGCAACCTCAGTGGATCCAGGATGGGCGGAATCCGGCAAACCCAGGAAATGCTGGACTTCTGTGCTGCCCACAGCCTGGGGGCAGACGTGGAAGTCATTCACGCAAGCCAGATCAACGAAGCATTCGAACGGGTACTCGCCAGCGATGTCCGCTACCGCTTCGTCATCGACGCAAGCACTTTCTGATTGCAGTCATCATGCGTACAACCGCGTCAGCAACGCCACAATCCGCTCGCGCTCCTGCTGCGGATCCTTCGTGGACCACGCGAGGTACACGGACACCGGCGAGGCGTCGCGCACCGGACGATAGATGATGCCCCGACGCCGATACTGGTGAGCCGTCGACTCGGCAGTCATGCCTCGCGCCGCCCCGCTGCCGATCGTCGTCAACCAATCATCCACATCGTTAATGGGCACGATATCCGGCCGCCCCTCCTCCGCCCACAGCTCAAGAGTTGTGCTGCCCGTCCGCAAGTCCATGGCCACCGGTCGCTGAGCCACCTGCGCCATGGTTACGGAACGTCGCGATGCCAGGGGATCGTCCGAGGACATGGCACAGTACCGCTTCTCCTCGCCAATCCGGACATGCTCGACGCCGGGCGCATCCGGAAGGCGTCGAAGGATGGCCAAGTCGGTGGTTCCGTCGGCAAGGCCACCGGTAGGGGAGTTGGAGTGCACGAGTTGCAGCTCCACGCCCGGTATTGCGACCGCCCATCGGCGTTGGAACTCCATGGTGTGCTCGCCTAGGGCGGACCACGCGTAGCCGATCCGGATCTTTCCGGTACCGGACCGGGCCTCCCTCTCGAGGTCGCCCAGAAGTGAGAGGACGCGACGTGCCTTGGCGACGACGCGCTCGCCGGAGGGAGTCAGGCCAACGCTGCGGGTGGTCCGTTCCAGGAGCCGTACCCCGAGAACCTGTTCGAGCCCGGAGATGTTGCGTGAAACAGCCGCTTGGGACATACCCAGGTCAATAGCGGCATCCGTAAATGTGCCTTCCTCGACTACAGCCAGGAGGCACCGTAATTGCCTCACCTCGACATCCATGCCATCTATCCTATTCATGCATCCACCGCATAAATAGGCTCGTCCAAGCATTTAGTGGATGCGAAGGCCAAGCGCAGAATTTCCCCATGATCGACACCAGCGAAGTTGGAGTAAAGCCATCCCGGAAGGCCGGGGGCGCGGCGACCCTCCTGGCCAGCGCACTTTCGAACCAACTTGGCGCCGCCACGGCATCATTCGCCTTTCCGGTCATGGGGCCAGTAGGTGTTGTGGCGGTGCGCCAGCTCGTGGCGGCGGCTGTTCTCTTGCCGATCGTCCGGCCCCGGCTGAGGGAATTGAGCTGGCGGCAATGGTGGCCTGTCCTTCTCCTCGCCGTTTCGTTCGGCACCATGAATCTCGGCCTGTATGCGTCCATCCAACGGATCGGCCTTGGACTTGCCGTCACCCTTGAATTCCTTGGGCCCTTGGCTGTGGCTTTGATCAGCTCGCGACGAAAGAGCAGTGCGGTCTGCGCTGTGGTTGCTGCATTCGGCGTCCTGGCCATCACCCGGCCGGAGGCATCCATGGACGTCGTAGGGATCGGCTTGGGGCTGATCGCCGCTTGCAGTTGGGCCGCCTACATCCTCCTGAACCGGACCGTGGGCCAAAGAGTGCAGGGTATCCAGGGCACAGCAGCCGCAACAGGAGTGTCGGCGACGCTGTTCCTGCCTGTCGCCGTCGTGGTTTTCATCAGCCAGCCGATCAACGGCTTGGCGGTTCTGTGTGCTGTGGCGGCCGGAATCTTCGCCTCCGTGCTGCCTTACGTGGCCGATCTCATCGCGCTGCGACGGGTCCCCGCGAACATGTTCGGCGTGCTCATGAGCATCAACCCTGTGTTTGCTGCCGTCATCGGTGCCGTGATCCTGCATCAGGACCTGGCCGCGGGGCAGTGGGTGGGGATCGGGCTGATCGTCGCGGCCAATGCCGGGGTGTTGCTGCTGCGGGAGCGCGGGCGCGGCGCGAACGGCGTTGGCCCTAAGCCGGAGCCTGCCCGCTCGACCCCCGGACCTGGAGTTGGGACGGCACCAAGTGCAGCCGCGCAGGGAGATCGGGAGTTGTGAGCCGCTCCAGGATGAACTTGCCGGCCTCGACGCCCACGGCGAGGTTGCCGTTGTCCACGGACGTCAGCGACAGGTGCCGGATTTTGGCCAGGTAAGTGTTGTCGTAACCCACCAGTGAGAGGTCGTCGGGCACGGAAAGTCCGAGGTCGTCTGCAGCCGAAAGAGCGCCGATGCACGCGACGTCGTTGTACGCGAAAATCGCAGTGGGCCTCTCGGGGCCAGCCAGCAACCTGCTCGCTGTGCTGTAGGCGCTCTCTTCGCTCATTCCGCCGCCCGGTACCGCAAGAGGTTCCAGCCCGGCGTCGTGCATGCTGCGTTCGAACGAGGCCCGCCGCAGCTTCCCCACTTCACCTGGCCCCTGAAGGTGCGCAATGCGCTGGTGACCCAGCGCGATGAGATGCTCGGTCGCCTGACGCGCACCGGCGTCGTCATCATTGACCACGATGTCGACGCCGGCAAGTACCGGTTCGCGGGTCCCGGCGAGGACCACGGGGAAGCTTTGGGCAGCCTTCTCGATCGCGGCAGATTCGTTGGTGGTTCCCACTACCACCAGGCCATCCACTCGTTGCTCCAGGAGCGTCTCCACCGAACTCCGGCCCACCCGCTGGTCAGTGTATGAATCGGCGAGAACCGGTGAAACGCCCGCCGAATGCAGCGCCGCCGTGAGTCCCTCAAGAAGTTCCACGAACCACGGATTCCGGATGTCGTTGAGCATGACGCCGATGGTTCCGCTGCGCGGCCCGGAGAGTCGCTGGGCCAGTCGGTTGGGCCTGTAACCCAGGTTTTCCATGGCTTCCATGACGGCACGACGGCGGCTCTCACTGACGTTGGCAGAGCCCTGCAGGACGAGGGAAACCAAGGACTTGGAAACACCCGCTGCGCTTGCGACATCGCGGATGGTTGGCTTGGTTCCCGGCGCGCCGGCGGGGGATGGTGCATCAGGCATGGGGGTCTCGTTCCGGTCTGTCGGTTCGTTCCTAGCTTAGAGGGCTTGACGCCGCGCCTTCTCAGACTCCATTATGGACCGGTCCAAGTAAATTCCAAAACATCAAAGAGGATCTCCATGAGTGCACCCAATACACGCCGTCTGATCGCCGGCATGGTCGGAGGAGGCGTTGGCGCGGACATCGGCAAGACGCACCGCTACGCCATGCGCTTGGATGACCATTTCGAGCTGCAGGCAGGAGTCTTTGGGCGGGATGCCAGCGCTTCGCGGGCGACCGCCGTCGAGCTCGGGGTGCCTGAGGACCGAAACTATGCGGACTACCGTGAAATGGCCGCGGTAGAGTCGGCGCGCGAAGACGGCGTGGACGTGGTTGTGGTGGCGACGCCCAACGACAGCCATTTCGAGATCGCCAGCGCGTTCCTCGAAGCGGGCATCTCGGTGGTGTGCGAGAAGCCGCTGACCAGGGATTCAGCCACAGCAGCCGCACTGGTCCGGATCGCTGCGGAAAACGACGCCATTCTCGCTGTTCCGCACTGCTATTCGGCCTACGCCATGGTCCGCCAAGCTGCCCGCATGGTCCGCAATGGTGAACTGGGCACCATCCGGTTTGCCGACGTCGAGCATGCCTCCGGCTGGGCGGCCACGCCCTTGGAGGAGTCTGGCCACAAGCAGGCCCTTTGGCGTACCAATCCTGACATCGCGGGGTTCCCGAGCGTCGTCGGAGACCTCGGCACGCATGCCTTCCACCTGCTCCGCTACATCACCGGGCTGGAAGCAGGGCGCCTCTCCGGCCGCCTGAAAACGCTGGTTCCAGGACGTCGGGTATTCGACCACGCAACGGTGGAGTTGGAGATGTCCGGGGGTGTCCCCGCACGCGTTTGGGCCAGCATGGCTGCCACCGGCCACAATCACGGGCTACGCATCCGTGTTTACGGCGATAAAGGCAGCCTTGAGTGGCAGCACGAGGACCCGCACCATCTCAAAGTCCAGGACCTGGCCGGGGCCACAACCCTCCTCACTCACGGCCTAAGCAGCTTGCACGACGACGCGTCCCGGCTTACCAGGGTCGGTCTCGGCCACCCGGAGGGCTTCCTTGAGGCCTTCGCCAACTTCTATTCGGACCTCGCCGAGGTCCTGCGCGCCCGTCGCGACGGCTTGGCCCTTCCCGACCGTGAGTTGTCCTTCCCCACCGGCATCGATGGGCTGATCGGCGTCCAATTTGTCGAGGCCGTGGCCGCATCGCATCACGAGGACTCGGCTTGGAAAGTGCCGGCCTTCGCAGGGACGGCCGCCACTCTCACGGAGAAACCCGCCCTCACAGAGAAAGCAGCAGTGTGATGAAGCTCCGTTTCGCGCTCATCGGGGCCGGCTTCATCGGTTCCGTCCACGCCACCAACCTCGCCGCCCATCCCGGCATCGATTTTCGCCTCGTCTACGACGTCGACCAGCAACGTGCGCAGTCCCTGGCCGGCATGCACGGGGTTGCTGTAGCCGCGGCCCTGGATGACGTCTTCGATGCTTCGGCGATTGACGCAGTGTTCATCGCCTCCTCCACCGATACCCACGCCGGGCACCTCCGCCGCGCTGCCGCGGCTGGGATCGCAGTGCTCTGCGAGAAGCCGATCGACTTGGACCTTGACCACGCCCGCGATGTCGCTTCGTTTGCGCAGGAGACTGGCGTACCCGTGATGGTCGATTTCAATCGTCGGTTCGATCGCGATTATGCCGAGCTTAAACGCGTGGTGGATTCAGGCCAGATCGGCAATGTGGAGCTGATCCAGCTGACATCGCGCGGCCCGTCCATGCCTCCGATGTCCTACATCGCCACCTCAGGCGGCCAGATGCGCGACCAGACCGTGCATTTCTTCGATCTCGCGCGCTGGCTCAGCGGCCTGGACCCGGTAGAGGTTTTCGCGACAGGTTCGGCCTTGGCGGAGCCGGGCATCGTAAAGTACGACGACGTCGACACGTCCGCGGTCACGTTGCGGCTGCCCGGAGGTGCTTTGGTGCAGATCGATTCTGTGCGCCGGACTGGATATGGATACGACGAACGCATCGAAATCATGGGCTCAACCGGGATGGTGGAGGCCCGCCGCCACAGGAACGGAGCAGTTTCCCGCTACAGCGGTGGCTCCGTGGTAGACGATGGGCTGCATCCCGGGTGGTTCGAACGCGTGCAACCGACGTATGCCGCGGCGCTCGCTGCCTTCGTCTCGTCCTTGCAGGGAGGATCGGATTCCATGCCGTCGCTCGAAGACGGACTCAAGGCTCAGGCCATAGCCGAAGCTGCGGTTATATCCCTTCGCAGCGGCCGCATGGAACCGATCAAGTACTGACCCAAGTAGGGGACAGCACATGTCGCTATGGGCAGCCGTAGCGACGTGTGCTGTCCCTCAGTTGGGTGAGAACGCAGCGCGGAAGGCTGCCAACGCTGCGTCGCCCGCCTGGATGCCCTGACCACCGATTGCACTGGCCTCCATGCCAATCACTCCCGTGTACCCGGCGTCGCGGAGCGCTTGGGCGATGGCCGGGTAGTTGATCTCGCCTGTCCCTGGTTCGAAGCGGCCCGGCACGTCGGCAACCTGGATCTCGCCCGTATAAGGCTGGGCTGAGCGCACGAGCTCAATAAGGTTCCCCTCGCCGATCTGTGCGTGGTAGAGATCCAGCATCATCTTCACGTTGGGGTGGTTCACAGCTGTGACCAGCGCCAGTGTGTCCTTTGCGCGCGCCAAGGGAATGCCGGGGTGGTCCAGGATTGTGTTCAGATTTTCCAGCGCAAACACGATGCCGTGCTTTTGGCCCAGTTCAGCCAGCTGTTCCAAGGTTCGAAGGCCCGTCAACCACATCTCGCCGGTGGACCGGTGGAGCGGACGAACAGCCCGCCCGCCTTCACCGAGTTCGCCAGGATGAACCACCATGCGTTCGACGCCGAGCTCCAGTGCAGTGGGGATCAGCTTCTCGGCTGAGGCCAGAACTTCATGCGCAGTGCTGGGATCAATGACGCTGCCGCCGAAGTAGCCACTCATGGAGGAGAACTTGGCGCCGGTTGCTGCGAGGGCTGCGATGTCCCGGCCGCGGGTGTCCCAGAGCTCCACTTCGAAACCTTGATCGTGAATGCGGCGCACACGATCGATCAAAGGCAAATCGCCGTAAACCATCTCCGCGCAGACGGCCAAACGGAAGCTCATGCTCCCTGCCCTGCGGCCTGAAGCTGTGCTGTTGAATGCGTTTCGGCTGGACGAAGGTCCGCGATCGAGGACACCTCGACGGGAAGCCCCGTCTGGGCTGACTTGAAAGCGGCCAAGGCAACCGCCAGGGCGTTGCGGGCGTCCACGCCACCGGGAGCAGCGACAACGGCGGCAGGGGTTCCCGCCGTCGTGCGTTGATTGACCTTGCCGCGGCGTGCGGCGACGTCGTCCGCGAAGTGGGCCAGCTCTGCCGTGTAGGCGTCATGGAAGAGGTCGATGTTCAGGCGGGCGGTGTCTGACGCGATGCCGGCGGCTGTGTAGCTCGTGGCGTTGGTGGCCTGTGGGCTACCGGCCGTGACCATGCCGGCAGAGCCGAACACTTCGCCGCGGACGTCGTAACCGTAGAGCGCGTTGAAGTTGGCTTCCGCTACAGCAATGGCGCCGTTGCTGTACGTGACGGTGACGACCGCAGTGTCCAGGAGTCCGCCGGCCTTCGCCTCGGGCGCAACCAAAGCGTCTGCCACTGCATGGACTTTCACGGGAACCGCGCCGGGATTCAGCCAGTTCAGGGTGTCGAAATCGTGGATGAGGGTTTCCAGGAAGATGGTGCCGGGGGCGATCCTCTCCGGGTTGCTGATTCCGGCTTCGGTGCCGGGGTCCCGGGTGAGGGAGCGGAGCAGCTGCGGGACTCCTACTACGCCGTCGTCGATCAGCTTCCGGGCGGCGGCGAAGTCCGTGGAGTAGCGGCGATTGAAACCGAAACGGAGCACGACGCCGGCACTCGCCGCCGCTTCGATGGCGGAGTCGAGTTCGGCGATGGTCCGCCCGCCGGGCTTCTCGCAGAACACGTCCTTACCGGCTTTGGCAGCAGCGGTTATCAGCTCGGAATGGAAGCGCAGGGGAGTCGCGATAAGCACCGCGTCCACGTCCGGATCGGCAAGGACGTCGGCAACATCGGTGCTGATTTTGGTGACGCCGAGGCGGCTCGCGAGGGCTTCCACGGCAGGCTGGACTGGATCAGCGATGGCTTCCAACCGTGCGTTCGGGATCCTCAGGGCGATGGATTCGGCGTGGAATGCGCCGATCCATCCGGCGCCGATCACGGCTATGCGGACAGGCCGGTCCTCGATGACCGGGTGCTGAAGGTACGTCATTGTTGTTCCTCGATTCAGGCATCTAGAACGTTCTAGTCCGACCATGCTCGCATGCTTGGACGGGTGGTGTCTAGATCGTTCTAGCTGCCTCTTGCTCTGCGGTTATGTGGCGTCGTCCCGCCGCGCACGTCCCTGAGGAAGATGACGCCCGAACGCCAGCCTGATGAGCGGAGTCAGCAGGAGCAGCAGCAGGACGCTGCCAACGCCAACAATGGCCGTAAGGAAAATCAGACCAGCCATGAACAGGAGGTGGATGTCAGGCGCATCGGCAAGCGGTAGGGCGGCCGATATTGCCGATACCTGGTTGAAGGTGTTCATATGTGGCTCCTGCCGCGCGCATCAGTTGCTCGTTCCAACACCTGTTAAGTGCGCTGCGGAGGAGAAAAATGTCGCCGTTGCGGCAACACTTTCCGGGGCGCAGGATCACGATGCGCGCAGGGGCATATCCTGGGCCGGTTTCACCACAATCTTCTTGTCGTTGCCAGGGTCCAACGGGTCGTACCAGAGCCTAGTCCCCTGATCATCAACCACCGGCTCGGTGGCGTTGATCAAGAGGGATTCAGTGCAGGTCGCCGGGACGCCAGGTCCGAGTCGTGCTCGCCGCCTGACCCATCGACGAGACTGCCTCGTCAGGATATCCTGACAATATGGGTGCGCAGCGGGATCCGTGGAGTGAAGGCCTGACAATGTGGGAGCGCCTGCGCTCATGGTTCGGAGATGCCCGCGATGCTCCGCCGGGCAACCCAGAAGCCTTGGGTGCGCTCAGTGATGTCCGGCAGTTGCGGTATCTGCTGGATCAAGCGGAGCTCGCGGCTGTTCATGCGGCACGTGGCCGCGGCTCGTCGTGGGCGGAAATCGCCGCCCGATTGGGGATCGCCCGGCAATCGGCGTGGGAACGCTGGCGAGATTTTGACGAGGTCGTTCCAACCGGAGCCGTCCTGCCTGCCTCTGCCGCGCCGGCGTCTCGCGCGGTGGAGGCCGCTGCGGCCGCCGGGTTGGTCGGCGAGGCAGCCGGACGAGGGGGAAGGCAGTCAAACGTCACGGTACCGAATGTCGTCGGTTTGTCCCTCGAATCAGCAAGGGCCATCCTGGTGGACAGTAAACTCGTTGCGGTCGGCCCCGATCCAGACGGCCTGCCTCTGGAGGGGTTCGGTTGGCCTAGCGGCGTCGTCACCGGCCAGAGTCCGGAATCGGGGGCGAAGGTGCCCATAGGATCGCGGGTGATCCTGTGGTTGGGCAGAGGCGGCTCGGCGGGTGACCGCGAGCCGCGGCGACCGTCTCCAGGGCCCCGGAGCCTGCGGGCAATGCGGGAAGAACCGGCCGACGACGCGACAAGCTGACCATAAACAGTGCACTACGAGCAGCAGTTGGAAGGACTTTCTACCCTTTGTCGTCTCCATCCAAAGGATATAGAAGTCGGCTGGTGTTTGGTGCTGTGTATTGCAACGGATGTGCGGACTGAACCGGTATGAGAAACGTCCAGTTTGTGATCGACACCCCTGACGGGGAAGTGATCTTCCTGGCAGCTGGACACGCTGCCGAGTACTTGCTTAGCCGCGGATTCTCCAATGCAGATCGCGAGCCGCACTGGCACATGCGGTGGTGTCTTGAGCGGATGACTCCCGGCGAATCGATGGATGTTGGCGTGGCTCGGGTTTTTTGTGAGGCGCAGAGCTGAAGTCAGATGAACCGAGAGTTCCAGCGGAACCAGCGGACGCCTATCGTGGCGCATACGGCGACATAACCGATGCATGCCAGGAGGGAGTTGGTGTCTTGGCCGCTCCATGAGGAAGCGTTCAATGTATCGGCGAAGAGTGTCATGAGTGCGCCGACGGGTGACCAGGCTGCGATCGATTTCATCGTGTCGCCGAGGATACCGGTTCCGCCCAGGAGGCCGAGGAGGAGCAGGAGGATCATGAGTACGCGCGTGATCGCGTTGATGGCGCTGGTGGATTGGACCAATCCGACGACGGCTTGCCCGATGGAGAGGAACACTGCGGCGCCGAGGATGGCGACCGCAATGACCAGAAGGTACTGCCCCGGGTTGAGTGTCAGCGCGTAGGCGATCACACCGACGATGACGACGATGACGGAGGCGAGGAGGTTGATGGCCACTTGGACGAGGACGCGGCTGGTCATGATCATCCAGGTTGGCGCAGGCGTGACCCGCAGCCGTTGGAGCACCCCGACATCGCGGTCATGGGCCAGCGCGAGCGTGTATCCGAACAGGCCTGAGGTGAGCAGGCCCAACGTCAGGGCCAGGCCGATGACCAGGCTGGATCCGCCGAGTCGGCTTTGGCCCTTGCCAACTGTGTTGGCAACCAGGACCACTATGGGCAGGAGGATGCTCAGGAAGAGCGATGTCTTACCGTTGAGCAGCACCAGGAAATCGGCGCGAAGCAGCGACCGGAAGGCCAGGCCAAGCGGCGGGCGCGCGGTGTTGACACCGATGTTAGTCACGGATCTCACTTCCTGTCAGTCCGATGAAGACGTCTTCCAGTGTCGGCGCTCCATGCGCGACCGAAAGCACCCTGGGGTCGTCCTTATGCTTGTTGATCAGCTCCGACGGTCTTCCCTCGGTGAGCAGTTTTCCGTGGTCGATGATCGCCACCCGGTCACAGACTGCCTGGGCCTCCTCCATCGAGTGGGTAGTGAGCAGGATGCTGTTGCCTTCCGCGCGGAGCTCCTCGATGCGTCGCCATAGTCCGCGGCGTGATTGGGGGTCCAACCCGGCGGTCGGTTCGTCGAGTAAGAGCAGGAGGGGGTTATGGACGGTGGCGATAAACAGTGCGAGGCGTTGCTGTTGCCCGCCCGATAACTGTTTGAATTTTTTGCCTAGTCCGTCGGCGAGACCGACAGTGCGCAGGCTCTCGCGGACCTGCTCAGGGGAGAATTTCACATCATAGAGTCCGGCATAGAGTTTTGTAATCTCTTGAATGTTCAGTTCGGCTTGGAAACTGGATGATTGCAGTTGCACTCCAAGGAGTGCTTTGACCGCCAGGGGCTGCTGTTGGACATCGATACCGTCTACCAGCAGGGTGCCTGACGTTGGCGTAACCAGCCCCTCGATGGCGCTGAGGGTACTGGTTTTCCCTGCACCGTTCGGGCCCAGCAGGCCGAAGATCTCGCCGCGCTGAATCCGGAAGCTGACCTCGTCGACCACTGTCCGGCCACCGTAGGCGACTCTCAGTTGGTGGATATCCAGGACCGGTGCTGATCCCGGCTTGTTGGCTTCACTTGGCACGTTCCGTCCCCTCAAAACCGGAGCAACCCGGACCGTGGGCAGTTCCTCGTGTGAGTCTAGTTCGATAAGACCGGGAAAATGACTACGTTCCGCGGCCTCCTGCCTGTGAGTAACCCATGAATTTAATCGGTAACAGAACACGGTGCCGCCCGTTTGATGGTGGGAACGGACGATCCTGGCGGACCAGACAGTCTTTCGCTCTGGACAGCCACAGGGGAACTGCCAAGAATAAGCGAGCAGGTGTCATTGGCGCCTCCGCCGGGTCTCCTTTAGCCCGACTGAGCTAGCCATTCGAGGCACAGCGGCTCCGCGCCCCGATGGGTACATGAAGGATTTCTTTGGTTCGCCGGAATACAGCGAGGGAATGTTGCCCAGAGAACGCTGATCGGGGAATGCTGAAGATTATTCCAAAAGCCCGCGTCACGTTTCCCCAGGTCAACGCACATATCCAGTGCCCAAGTCGTTGTACCGCGTAGTGTGCCGTTGCCCTTTTCGGCGCATGTCCGCGGACAACGCTGAGTTGGCAGTGATGGATGTGGTGGGTTCTGGGGCCCACCCGGGGCGCCGTCACTGCGATACCGGGCTAGTGCGGTCGGTCGTCTGAGTCGCGGCCGGCCGCACGTCTGGCGTCAGACCCAGCGCCCGCCGTTTGCGTCTTAGATCGTTCTATAGACTGGCTGCGGGCAGAGGAGGGCAATGATGGGAAAACGTCCCACCCTGATGGATGTGGCTGAAGCGGCCGGGGTTTCCCGTGCTCTCGTGTCCATCGTGATGCGGGACGCCCCTGGAGCCTCTGAAGCCACGCGGCTCAAAGTCCAGCAAGCGGCCAAGGAACTCGGTTACCGTCCCGACAGCCGTGCACGTCTCCTCCGGAGCAGCCGGACCAGGCTCCTGGGCGTCAGCTTTTCCACGTCGCACCCGTTCCACGCCGAAATTGTCGACGCCGCCTACGCCGGAGCAACGTTGCGCGGATACGATATCGCGCTGAGCGCAGTGGCCAACGGCAGGCCGGAATCACGGGCCATCGAATCTCTCCTGGACCTTGGCTGTGAAGCCCTGATCATGATTTCTCCCGCTCTGGGGGAGGACGAGTTAGCAGATTATGCCGCAAGGCTCCCAGTGGTCAGCCTGCTCCGCGACGACGTCGGCGAATCCCTGGACTCGGTCAGCAGTGATGACGACGCCGGTGTCCGCATCGCGCTGGAATATCTCAGCTCGCTGGGGCATCAGAGAATTGCCCACGTGGACGGTGGGGACGCTGTCTCGAGTCCACAGCGGCGCGAAGCATTCCGGGCAGAGATGGCTGACCGGGGACTCGAATCCCGGGTGATTCCGGGCGGCGCCACCGAAGAAGACGGCCTCCGGGCTGGCCTGGAGCTTCTGGAGGACCTTCCCACCGCCGTTCTTGCCTTCAACGATCGCTGCGCTTTGGGCATCTGGGAAAGCTTCCGGGCGGCCGGGCTCAGGGTCCCTGAGGATGTGTCAGTCCTGGGTTACGACGATAGCCAGTTCGCCCGCCTTAGCTACGTCCAGTTGTCCTCCGTCAGCCAGGACGCCCCGCTCCTGGCGCGGGCCGCCGTCGACCGTGCCATTGATCGACTCGAAGGTTCGACGCCGCCCGCGCACCTTGTGCGGACACCGCACTTGGTCATCCGCAGCACCACGGGGCCCGCCTCGAAATGAGCCCGCAGCTCCGGGGTTATGAAGCGCCCGACGGCGGGGCGTCGGCGTCGTCGATGTCCGGACCTTCGGCAGGATCCTGGCTGTGGATGCCGGTATCGTGCGAAACCCAGCCCTCCGTTTCTCCCTCTGCAGGAGCGTCGGTGTGGTGCCGGATGATGTGTTCAGGCTTGTTGTTTGCGTTCATGACGGATACTCCCTGTCCTTGCTTGGACTGCTTCCGCGAGTGCACCCAAGTCTACGCCGGGTAGGGAGTATTGGGAGGTCAGTGGCATAGGCTGAACGCAGTAGTTCTCCGCGAAACGACTAACTGCCATGCAGAGGTGAAGATGCCCAAGCGACCCAACCCGGCGGTGAAAATCGCCCAAGAGACAGCCCATAACGCAGTATTCGACGCCCAAGGCAACACCAAGCCGGGCGTGCACAATGTTTTGCTGCGCGCTGTCGAGATCCAGCGGCCACTTGTCCTGGCAAATCTGCGCAGAATGCAGCGCAGGCATCCAAAGGCAACGCCCGCGCAGCTTGCCGCGAAACTGGAGCGCGGCTACCTGGCCGCCATCACAGGCGGGGGAGCTGCCGTGGGGGCAACCGCCGTCGTGCCTGGGATCGGAACAGCAGCTTCGTTGGGACTCTCGGCCCTTGCCACCGTTGGGTTTCTCGAGACGACCGCGCTGTACGCATCGACGCTGGCGGAACTCCACGGCATCAGGCTGACCGACCCGGAACGCGCGCGGACAATGGTCATGGCCATCATGCTCGGCGAGGAAGGCACATCGCTGCTGGGCGCCCTCAGTGGCCAGTCCCTGGGACGAGGCAAGGGCGTGACCAATGCCTGGGGCACCACACTCACCAAGAAGATTCCGGGCAGCGGCTTCGGCGTCATTCGCGATGCCATCCAGCGCGCCTTTCTGAAGAACCTCCTGAAGCGGCAAGGCTCGGCCTTCCTTGGACGGGCCCTGCCTTTTGGAGTGGGTGCCGTGGTGGGTGGTGCCGGCAACCTGATGATGGGCCGCGCCGTAGTTGCAACTGCCAAGGAAGCCTTCGGGCCGCTGCCGGATACGATCCCCGGCGAACTGCTCACAAGCGCACCTGCCGACGAGACCAACAACAATCTGACGCTGGAAGGCGGTAACAGTGGACCTCAACGCTGATCTGGGGGAGTCGTTCGGCTCCTGGACCATGGGCGACGACGCCTCGATGTTCCGCATCGTGAGCAGCGCCAACGTGGCCTGCGGTTTCCACGCAGGAGACCCCCTGACCATGCTGGACAGCTGCCGTGCCGCGTTCGAACTGGACGTTCGCGTTGGCGCGCATGTTGGGTACCGGGATCTGGCCGGCTTTGGGCGGCGCTCGCTGGACATGACCTTCGACGAACTGTTCGGCGATGTCCTCTACCAGCTCGGTGCCCTTGATGGGATGGCCCATGCAGTGGGAGCTTCCGTGGATTACGTCAAACCGCACGGCGCGCTGTACAACAGGATCGTCCACGACCCCGACCAAGCTGAAGCCGTAGTTGCTGCCGTCCACGCCTACGATCCCGGGCTGCCGGTGCTGGGATTGCCGGGCTCGGCATGGCTGAAGCTGGCCGAGGAATCCGGACACCCCGTCTTCCGGGAAGCATTCGTGGACAGGGCGTACCTTCCTGACGGCACACTGGTCCCGCGCTCGGACGAAGGTGCCGTGCTGCACGATCCCGCCGCGGTGGTCGCCCAGGCCGTCCGCCTCGCGACGCGGAAAGAAGTGGTAGCCGTGGACGGAACGGTTGTCCCGGTCAGTGCCGATTCCCTGTGCATCCATGGTGATACTCCGGGCGCTGTGAACATGGCCGCGGCGGTTCGGGCAGGCTTGGAGGAAGCAGGGGTGGAGATTGAAGCGTTCGCCTAGTTTGGTCTGGAACGCACGTTGAAGAGGAGCTCTTAATGGGAGCCGTTGTTGTTGATCCAGGCCCCTCGACCCTGGCCCTTGCACGTGACCAGGTCTTGGACAGGGCTTCCCTGCACCTTGCCAACGCGCTGCTGGGCAACCCTGACTCCGCGGGCGGCCTGGAGATACTTTTGGGTGGTCTCCGGCTTCGGTTCGTCACGGCCTCGGCACTCGCGATTACCGGCGCGGAAGGCGTGGTCAAGCTCAACGGCTCCGAGCTGCCTTTTAACAAGGCTGTTCGCGTCAGCCCAGGGGCGGTGTTGGAGTTTGGGCCGGCGCTGTTCGGGATCCGGTACTACCTGGCCGTTCAGGGTGGTATCGAACCCCAGGCAGAACCCCTTCGCGCTGGCGGCACACTGACTTTCGGGCGCCCCCACGCCCACAATATTCCTGCTGAGAACCACGCTCTGCGTCGGGCCCTGGACCCCGAACGTCCGGTGGTCGCCCGGGTGGAGCGCGGTCCGCAAGCCCAAAATTACGACGCCGGTACATGGCTTCGGCTGACCAGCGAACCATGGATCCTCTCACCGGAATCGGACCGGGTGGGTGCCCGGTTGGTGGGGCGCCCCCTTGAACCGGCTGGGGTGGCGGGTGCCGCTGGGCTGGCTGGTGCGACTGTGCCGGCCACGACTCCAGCACCCCAGTCACAACCGTTGCTGTCAGGGTCGGTCCTGCTGCCGCCGTCGGGCTTTCCTGTCATTGCACTGGCCGGGCACCCTCCGACGAGTAAGTCCCCCGTGATCGCAGTTGTTCGGGACGAAGATCTGGACCTGCTGGGCCAAGCGCGTCCGGGACAGATGGTTCATTTGTTGGGGTGAAAAGATCACGGGCAGATTTTCTCACTGATGCTCGGTAGTGAGAAATGAATGCCGCGATTTTCTCATGAATGGCGATTTGTGAGAAAATAGGCTATCGATCTTCTCAAGGAGAATCATGAGCAATATGCTTGCCTGGCCATCAATCAGCTACGAAGAGCATCCTTGGGCCGCAGATGGAGAACCGGGAACCTCGAGGCGTCAACGGCTCCTGGCCCGCGGCCCCTACGAGGCTGCTATCCCGGCAGAAATTGCTCGCATCAATCCTGAGGTTGATTCCCGGACCCAGTCGCTTGTTGAGGCAGCCACTGTGGAAATGGTCCGGTTCGATGCCGAGTTGGGACAGGACTCTGCACCGTTCGCGGCCCTGCTGCTCCGAAGTGAATCGGCATCGAGTTCCCAGATCGAGAACCTTACGGCCGGTGCGCGGAAGATTGTGCTGGCGCAATTGGGTGATCGCTCGAGCCCTAACGCCGCACTGATCGCGTCCAACGTGCGTGCCATGGAGGCTGCGATTGCCTTGTCTGAAGACCTGAGCGTCGAGAATATCGGCACCATGCATCACACCCTCCTGGCCTCCTCCGACCAAGTCATAGCTGGGGAATACCGGGACAGGCAGGTCTGGATCCGAGGCAATTCACCCCACTCAGCGGAGTTCGTGCCGCCGCATCACGGACGCGTGATGGTAGCCATGGAAGACCTGGTCGAGTTCATGCGCCGGGACGACATCCCGGCCCTGACTCAAGCCGCCTTGGCACACGCACAGTTCGAAACCATCCACCCCTTTGCGGACGGCAACGGCCGAACGGGGAGGGCAATCGTTAGCGCCCTGCTCCGTGCCAAGGGGGTAACTGAAAAGGTAACCATCCCTGTTTCTTCAGGGCTGCTGACCAATACCCGCTTCTACTTCGACGCCCTGGGTGACTACCGTCAGGGGAACATCCTGCCCATCATTGAGCGCTTTGCCGAGTCTGCCATGCTCGCCGTGGACAACGGCCGGTTGCTGGTGGAGGACATCCGGGCTGCACAAAAGGAGCTCCGTGAAAAGCTCGGATCTGCTCAGGAATCCGTGCTGAAAGTCCTTGAGCTGCTGCCTCGCGAACCCGCAATCACCGCTGAGATGGCAGCCGGTTACGCCAGGATCTCACAGGCAACGGCGTACAGGGCAGTGCAACGGCTGGAGGCGGCTGGCGTCCTTACTCCTGCCGGGAAAGTAGGGGGCACCAGCGTCTGGCTCGCAAGGGACATCGTCAGAGCGTTGGATGACTTCGCCGCACGAGCTGGCCGCCGCCTACGCCACTGATCCCCCTAGCCAAACAGCAGGTGGGCCACGGTGAAGATCGCGAGCCCGGCCAGCGCACCCACCACCGTTCCGTTGATGCGAATGTACTGGAGGTCCTTGCCCACCTGCAGTTCGATCTTCTGGGACGTTTCCTCGGCATCCCAACGCGCCACTGTGTCCGAGATGACGCCGGCAATATCCGATCGGTAGGTGTTCACGAGGTAGCCCGCGGCGTCCCCGATCCAAGTGTTGACCTTGCCGGCGAGTTCGTCGTCGTTGACCAGACGGGAACCGAAGTCGCGGACGGCGCTCTTGAACCGCTGGCTGAGTTCGCTGTCCGGATCATCGACGGCGGTGAGCAGCGCGTTCTTGACCGTTCCCCAGGTGCGCGAGGCCAGTTCCCGGACTTCAGGATCGCCAAGGATCTGGGCCTTGATGGTCTCGGCGCGCTCGATCATAGCGGGATCATGCTGCAGGTCCTGCGCCAGGTCCGTCAGGTAAGCGTCGATCGATTTACGCACTTGATGGTTCTGGTCGTTTTGCACAGCGCGAACGAACTTCAGGAGTTCGACGTACACCTTGTCGCTCACCAGCCCGTCCACGAACGTCGGTACCCAAACCGGCGACCGGTCGGAAACCAGTCGGTTCACCGTTCTATGGTTCGCGTCCACCCAATCGGCGGCACGATCAACCAACAGATCCACCAACTTGTGATGATGCCCGTCAGCGAAGATCCGTTCCGCCATCCGCCCCACGGGCGGTCCCCACGGCGGGGTGAGTAGATGCTTTCTGACCAGGCCCTCGATGACTGCCTGAACGTCGTCGTCCTTCAGAACGGTGAACGCGCCGCGGATCATTGCGCCGCCTTCCTTGGCCACACGTTCGGCCCCGCCCGGTGCGGATAGCCAACGGCCGGCCTTACGGGCAATATCAATGCTCGCCAACTTGTCCTGCACGACCTCCTGGGACAGGAAGTTGCTCTCCACGAACTCACTTAGCGATTCGCCGATCTGGTCCTTCCGGCGCGGAATGATCGCTGTGTGCGGGATCTTCAAGCCCATGGGGTACTTGAACAGTGCCGTGACCGCGAACCAGTCGGCCAACGCGCCAACCATGCCACCCTCGGCCGCAGCCCTCACATATTCAAACCACGGGTACTGCTTCTGGAATGCGAACGCCACCATGAACACCATGGCCATGCCTATCAACAGCGCCAGGGCCAGCCGTTTCATGCGGCGCAGCGCGGCCACCTTTTCCTCGTCTCCGGCAGAACGGCCGACGACGCCGGAGCCGGATTTGGTGGCTCCCGAGGCTGCCGCTTGGGCTGAGCGGGCGTGGGTGGTGACGTCTTCGGCTGGGATTTGTTCAGAGTTCACCTGCATTAGCCCAGCGTAGCCCCGTGCGTGCAGCCGCGTGGGCTACCGTGGCTCCATGACTAGCGACGATTTGGCCCCTCGCCGGCCCAAGGTCTACGCCCACCGCGGTGCCAGTGCTGCGTTCGCCGAGCACACCCGTGCGGCATACCTCAAGGCGATCGCGGACGGTGCCGACGGAGTTGAGTGCGATGTCCACTTGACCCGGGACCAGCACGTCGTCCTGCTGCATGATGCCAACCTGGACCGTACTTCCACCGGCACCGGACCTGTCTCGGAGAAGAACCTCGAGGAACTCCGGGCCTTGGACTTCTCCTCCTGGAAGGGCGCCCGGATACCGGATGCTTACGGCGGGATCGCTGATCAATTCCTTACCTTGCCGGAACTGCTGGACATTCTGCGTGGCGCCGGGCGCGAGATCGGTTTGGCGATCGAGCTCAAGCACCCTAGCCCCTACCAGCTCAATCTCGAGGACAGGGTTCTGGACGTGCTGCTCAGTGAGGGATGGACGCCCGGTGAGTCCCGGCTGGAGAATATTCAGATCTCTTTCATGAGCTTCGATTCCGACTCGATCCAACACCTGCTGAAGAAGGTCCCAGCCCAGCACATTTGCCAGTTGGTGGACAATTTCTCGGTGCAGGAGTTGCGGCAAGAGCTGGGACTCGGGCCGATCACGGCAGGTGCTGTGGCAAATGTCATGAAGGCAACCCAGTTGGAGGCCGAACGCATCCTGGATCACGGTGAGGTAGGAATTGCCGGACCGGGTATCGACTACGTGAGGGAGCACGCCCGCAACGTCCAGCGGTGGTTGGAATCCGGCAGGGTGTTCAGGGTCTGGACTGTGGACTCGGAGAAGGACGTAGCCCTCTGCCAGGGGCTGGGGATCCATGAGATCACCACCAACAAACCCGCGCAGGTGTTGGCCCAGCTTCAGGTCCCATCCAGGTAGCAGATGAGCGCGTTTTGGGCCCTCAAAACGCGCTCTGCTGCGACCCGGTTGGGTGCAGTTTAGGGTGGCCCACCGGGCTTGTGATTGAGTTGTCTCATGTCATTCCGCTGGTCAGCCCGTGCCACCCAAACCACCTCTGCCATCGGTCTGAGCGCACTTCTCCTGGCCAGTGCCATGAAGCATTTCCGCAGCCCGGGGTTCTACTACCCTGTGGTACCTGACTACTTGTGTCGCATGGACGAGCCGGGAAGTCAGCCGAATGGGCCACTGGCTCTTATGTCCCGTGAGGAATGGGTCGCTTCCAGCGGCCTGCTCGAGGCGACTGCCGCCGTCGGGCTTCTCATCCCGGCCACCCGAAAAGTGGCTGCTGACGCGACGACAGCCATGTTTACCGTATTCCTTGCAGGGCATATTGATGCCCTCCGCCGTGCGTATGGTCCTAACGGCACGCCCGGCCAGCGGCGCGCCCACACCCTTAGGCTGCCTCTTCAGATTCCCCTTATCCTGTGGTCCTGGAGCCTGCGAAAGTGAGCAAAGGTCCAGCAGCTCCCTTGAAACTCAGGGAGTCGCCAGCTTTCAAGATTGCCTTGTCGCTGAGCATCGCCACAGGCCTTTACGGCGTGTCCTTTGGCGCACTTTCTGTGGCGTCGGGCTTCGATTTCTGGCAAACAATGGTGCTGAGTCTTTTGCTGTTCAGCGGGGGCTCGCAGTTCGCTTTCATCGGAGTAGTGGCTGGTGGTGGATCTGGCGTCGCAGCCATGACGGCCAGCGCTTTGCTAGGTCTGCGCAACGGCATCTACGGCATGCAAATCAACGCCATGCTGCGTCCACGTGGATGGCGGCGCTACATCTCAGCCCATGTCACCATCGATGAGTCAACGGCGACGGCGTCCGGCCAGTCGGACCCCGATGAGCAACGCCGCGGGTTTTGGACTGCCGGGATCGGAATATTCATTCTCTGGAATATCTTCACGGCCATCGGCGCCCTGGCCGGCGATGCGATGGGCGACCCCAAGCAGTGGGGCTTGGACGGGGCTGCAGTTGCTGCGTTCCTCGCTTTGCTGTGGCCAAGGCTGAAGGGGCGCGAACCCTGGGCCATTGCGGCCGCTTGCGCCCTTGCGACCATTCTGGCCGTGCCGTTCGTTCCCTCGGGAGTCCCAATTCTGGTGGCTGCGCTGGTGGCCGGTGTGATCGGCTGGTTCAGCCATGCACGCATGGATGAAGGACTCGAGCCGGACCTGGACCCCTACGCAGAAAAGCGAGGGCATGGCGGCGTCGGGAACAGGGGGCACGAGTGAACCTCTGGCTCTGGATCCTCATTGCCTGCGCGCTTGCGTACCTCACCAAGTTGGTTGGCTACTTTGTCCCGGCCAAGCTGCTTCAGAGCCCCAGGATCATGCACATCGCAGGCACCATGACGATTGGTTTGCTGGCGTCCCTGACCGTGGTGAATGCCCTCGCGTCCGGACAAGGTTTGGTATTGGACGCCCGCATCGGCGCATTGGCAGCGGCCGCCGTCGCTCTTTGGCTTCGCGCGCCGTTCCTGGTGGTGGTTATTTCCGGTGCTGCCGCAGCGGCGCTGCTGAGGCTGCTCGGCTGGGGCTAACCGGTTTTAGGTGAGACTCGCTAGCAAGCCGGCGCAGGCGGCTTCGCAGCGGCGGCAGGCTTCCGCGCAGATCCGGCAATGTTCGTGCATCTGTGCGTGTTGTTCGCATTCCTCAGCGCACACTCCGCAGGCGGTTTGGCATGCCTTGAGGACTGCGCTCACCATGGCGGAGTTGGTTCCGGTTTGCCGCGTCAGAATGGTCCCGGTCGCAGCACAAATATCAGCGCAGTCCAGATCGGTCCGGATGCATGCTGTCAGCTGGGCCACCATATCCTCGCCCAGACAGGCGTCGGCACAGGCTGTACAGGTTTGGGCGCATTCAAAGCAGGCGGCAATACATTCCGCCAGCTTCGCCTTGTCCAGCACACCGGTTCCCTTTGGATGGGCGTCGATCATCGCGCTGATGTGGTGGGTCATGGCCGGCTCCTGTCGGGTTCGGGTTCGGGTTCGACGGACGACCGGCCAACCCGGCCGCCATTCCCACCCTAGACCTGGTAGTGGCAGGCCTCCAGAGGCTGGAGCAAGGGCCGTCGACTAGACGTCGTCCGTGAGCGTCACACCGGGGATGGGTGATTGTTCCGGGAGCGGGCGGGATGGACGTTCGGTCCGGATGGCGTCTTCAATGAGCGCCACAGGACGCTTCCAGGCTTCGGAGCCGGGTTCCATGGTGTCTACGGCGCCGATCAGCATGGCCAGGAGCCGGACCATGTCCTCAATGGTGATATCGCGGCGCAGCGAACCCTGGCCTTGACCGCGTTCCAGGAGCGTGGCCATGGAGCCGATCAGGCCGCCGGTAATGCCCATGAGGAGTCCGCGTCGGCCTGCGACGGCGTCAAGCAGGTTGGCGTCTTCGCTCGCCACCTGCATCACAGCGTCGATGACGTTGATGAGACCCTCGGCGGCGTCCATGCCTTCGAGGGATGCATCGGCAACAGGATCCACATGCTGGCGGAGTTGGCGGGACAGGGCCGCAAGTACCAATTGTTCTTTATCGGAGAAGTTGCGGAACAGCGTTGCCGGACCCACTCCTGCCGTGGCGGCGATGGTCTGCAGGGGAACTTCGGGACCGTGTTCCCGGAAGCACTGCCGGGCTGCGGTGATGATTTTGTCCACATTTCGTGCAGCGTCGGCCCTGAGGGGCTTGCGTTCGGAGGGCTGTTCCATGCTTGTCAGGGTAGCAACGGACCGGGGTTGACCCCTTGTTACGCAGGAGTAGGCCGTTATGTGACAAACCAGTACGTGAAACACTGGATTTCATGTTGCTTGCATTCTCAGTCGCCCCTTCAGGCCAGCCCGCATCCGCCACCAACGGCGGACCCACCCCCGATGCCTCCGTGCACGACGCCGTGGCTGCCGCGGTTAAGATCGTCCGGGAGTCCGGATTGCCGAATCAGACGGACTCCATGTTCACCACCATCGAAGGCGAATGGGACGAAGTCTTTGACGTCGTCAAACGGGCCACGGAGGCTGTGGGCCGCTTCGGCAGCCGCGTCTCCTTGGTGATCAAAGCGGACATCCGGCCCGGTTACAGCGGTGAGCTGACCGGCAAGATAGAGCGTCTGGAAGAGGCAATTTCCACCACGGACTAGCTCTTTCCACTGTCAGTGACCAGTGCAAGACTGGGGGCCATGATTGAACACGTGGCTGAACCCGGTTGGATTGACGTCGAGCGTTACCTGACTGACGTCGTCGTGCGTCCTGATCCTGCCCATAAGCGCGCCCTGACATCTGCAGTCGAGGCAGGCATGCCACAGATCGAAGTGGCGCCGAATGCCGGGAAGCTGCTCAAGATGCTCGTGCAGCTGTCCGGAGCAAGGCACGTCCTGGAGATTGGCACCTTGGCAGGTTTCAGCAGTATCTGGATGGCTCAGGGACTTCCCGACGACGGCAGCCTGGTGACGTGCGAGTACCTCCAAAAGCACGCCGACGTCGCGCGGGCGAATGTGGACGCGGCAGGAGTGGGGCACAAGGTGGACATCAGGGTAGGTGCTGCTTTGGACACGCTTCCCACATTGGTCGGCGAGGAATCCTTCGACTTCGTGTTCATCGACGCGGACAAGGAGAACGACGCCAACTACCTTGAATGGGCCATCCGTCTTGGCCATCCGGGCACGGTGATCGTGATCGACAACGTCATCTGGGACGGCTCCATCCTGGAGCCTGAGCGGGATGAGATAAACGCGCCGGGCATCGTCAAGGCCTTGGAAATGCTGGGCCAGGACCCGCGTCTTGATTCCACCGCAATCCAAACTGTCGGCAGCAAGGGCTGGGACGGCTTCGCTATCGCCAGAGTGCGGTAGCCGATGGATTTCACGCTGCGCACGGCAACGGTTGACGACGCCGAAGCCATGACCGTCATGCATGTCCAGTCCTGGCGGGAGAGTTATGGGCATTTGCTGCCGCCGGAATTCTTCGCGAAGCAGGAAGCTGCCCTGCCGGACAGGATCGAGCGGTACAGGGCGTCGATCGCGGCCGGCCATCCACGGATGCTGGCCCATGATCCCGATGGTGAATTGGTAGGGATTGCGGCTTCAGGACCGGGAAGGGACGAGGACAGCCCCTGCGAGGTGGAGCTGTTCATGCTGTACACCCTTCAGCGGATTCATGGCCGCGGTGTAGGTCAGGCGCTGGTGGATGCGCTCCTGGGTGACGGCCCGGCTTACCTGTGGGTCCTCGACGACAACCCGCGGGCCCAAGCCTTCTACCGCCGCAATGGTTTTGTGCCCGACGGCAAGCGGCAGCTTTGCGACCCCTCGTGGTACTCACTTCCTGAACACCGGATGGTGCGGCCCGCCGTCGGGCATTAATGTCTGGTTGCCTCGCCGTCAAGCGTTAGGTGTTGCCCGCTCATGGTTACGCGGCCTGGGACGCCTGGCTGCATGTGGCTTGGGCAAGAGGTGCCGTGACCGTCCTTGGCTTGCTCCTGGTGCCGGTACCTCGTTGCCGGGTGGTTCTTCCTCGAGGGGCTCCTCCAGGAGGCTCGGCGGTTTGGGCACCCGGGCAATCAGTAGGCAGACCACGGTCAGCCAGGCGAACGCGACCGTAAACACCTCTACCCAAACCGACCCCAAAGCTTCCATGAAGAGATCTTATGGCCCAATGGCCTCGAATGGTAAGCATCCTTAGTAAATCCTCCCGTGGAACGCGACCAATCGCTCCTCTACTAGGCTGGAGCTATGACTCAGGCAGGACGGTTTTAATGGCCAAACCCGGTAAATCCAGCAAGGCAGGCAAGTCCGGCCGGGCGGGAAGATCGACGGCGGGAGTCATCGAGGTGCCTCCCGGCACCCGTCCTGACGGCCCCGTTGCAGGCGTCTATTACATTGACACTGGCGACTGCGAACTGATTCCCGATCCTGACAACAACAACGGCTGGCTCCTGAAGATCAACGGCGTGCTGAGCTCGCACATTGACCTGGCCGATCCACTGTTCCTTGACTTCGAATACATGCGCTGGATTGCTGCGCTGGTGGAATCGAGGTGGCCACGGGAGGCCAAGCCAAAACTCCGTGCCCTGCATCTGGGCGGGGGAGCCTGTTCCATGGCGCGATACTTCAACGCGGCGTACCCGGATGCGCGGCAAGTGGTGGTGGAACTCGATGGGAAGCTCGCCGACTACGTCCGTGCCTGGTTCGAACTCCCCAAGGCGCCTTTGCTGCGGATCCGCGTGGGCGAGGCTCGGGAAGTGACGGAGTCCCTAACCCCCAATACGCGGGACCTCATCATCAGGGACGTCTTCGCCGGAGCCTTCACGCCGCGCGCCCTCACCACCCGCGAGTTCAACGCCCACGCCGATGCTGTCCTTGCCCCCGATGGCTTGTACGTGGTCAACTCTGGCGACGCCCCGGATCTGAAGAATGCACGCGCTGATGCTGCCACCATCGCCGATACTTTTGAGCACACCATGATCATCGCCGACCCCGCCATGCTCAAGGGCCGCCGCTACGGAAACATGATCATGGCCGGCAGCCACGTGCCATTCGTCGACGATCCAACGCTGGCCCGCAAGCTCCTGGGCGGGGCCGTCCCTGCGCACATCTGGAACGACACCCAAGTGCGGGCCTTCGCCGCCGGGACCCCGGTTCGGCACGATCCGCCGGCGGCTTCAGCCCAGTAGCTCCTCGCGCCGCCCTTCCGTCTCCTCGCGCAGGGCCTGCACGACGGCGGCTACCGCTGGGCGGCGCATCGAGTCGGGACGGAGGACCATCCAGTAGGGGAGCAGTTCCGCGAAGTCCGCAGGCAGGAGCCGCACCAAATCTGCGTGGCGGTCGGCCATGAAACACGGCAGGAATCCCACGCCCGCGCCTGCCCTCGTCGCCTCCACATGCACGAACACGTTGGTGGAGCTCAGGCCGTCGCGCATAGTTGGGACGAGCCTCCTTGGTGCGTCCAGATCATCCACCTGGAGCATGGAATCCACGAAGTAGACCAACTGATGCTGCGTCAGTTCCTCGATGGTGCCCGGTGTCCCGTTGTCCGCAAGGTAGGAGCGCGAGGCGTACATTCCCAGCCGGTACTCGCCCAGACGGATTGCCTCTGCCCGATGGACCTGTGGCGTCCCGACCACCACTTCGATGTCCAGGCCCGAGCGTTGCTGAAGCGCCCGCCGCGTCACGGTGACGATCTCGACGCTGAGCCCAGGGTGGTCGCGTCTCAGCTTCGCCACGGCGGGCGCAGCTATATAGGCGCTGAAACCATCCGTTGCGGTCATGCGTACGACGCCGGTAATGGGGTCGGGCGCGCCGTCGCTCGGTCCCAGCGCACCCACCGCAGTTTCGATGCGTTCTGCTACGAGCACCGCCTCTGCCCCCAACTCCGTGACTTCCCAGCCTCCGGCGGCGCGCGCGAGAACGCGGCCGCCCAGAGTCTTTTCCAGCGCCGCTATCCTGCGCGAAACGGTGGTGTGGTTCAGGCCCAAGGCTTGCGCCGCCGTCGTGAATTTTCCTGAGCGTGAGACGGCGAGGAGGATGAGGAGATCGTCCGGATTGGGATTCATATCTGCAATTCTGCACACACTTGGTGCCGGATTGGTCATTGAGGAGGGCTGAATCTGCAGTAATACTCAGTGGAGCATTTCGTGTTGTGGATCAGAGCACGTCAAAAGGGTCAACGAGGACACTGAGGAGATGGATATGAGCGTAGAGCAGCGCTCCACATCAAGGGCCGGGAACGAATCCGGCAAGGGCTCCGGCCTTAAGAAGATCGTCGCTGCCTCCATGGTGGGCACAGTGGTGGAGTGGTACGAGTTCTTCCTGTACGCCACCGCAGCAACGCTGGTTTTCGGCAAATACTTCTTCCCGAGCACCGGCAACGAATTGGACGGCATCATCCAGGCGTTCCTGACGTACGCGGTTGGCTTCGTAGCCCGCCCGCTCGGCGGGATCGTCTTCGGCCAGATCGGCGACAAACTGGGCCGCAAGCCCACGCTCCAGCTGACCATTGTGATCGTCGGCGTCTCGACGTTCCTCATGGGCTGCCTCCCCGGCTTCGCCGATCTGGGTTACTGGGCACCGGCCATGCTGGTGGCGCTTCGCTTCATCCAAGGATTCGCCCTCGGTGGCGAGTGGGGAGGTGCCGTGCTCCTGGTCGCTGAACACAGCCCCAACAAGTCACGCGGTTTCTGGTCATCCTGGCCTCAGGCAGCCGTGCCCGTGGGCAATCTTCTGGCCACCGCAGTTCTGTTCACCATGTCCACCACACTGAGCAGCGAAGCCTTCCTTGGCTGGGGCTGGCGCGTAGCATTCTGGCTCTCCGCCGTGATCGTGTTCGTCGGCTACTACATCCGCACCCACGTCACCGAGGCACCCATCTTCCTCGAGGCCAAGGCACAGGTGGAGGAATCCAAGGCCATCAGCTACGGCGTTGGCGAAGTCATCCGCAAATACCCCAAGGGCATCCTGCAGGCCATGGGCCTCCGCTTTGCCGAGAACATCATGTACTACCTGGTGGTCAGCTTCGCGATCGTCTACCTCAAGAGCGTCCACAAGTACGACACGTCATCGCTGCTGCTCGCATTGCTTATTGCGCACGTGATCCACTTCCTGGTCATCCCCCAGGTTGGGCGTCTTGTTGACGCCTGGGGTCGCAAGCCCGTGTACCTGGTGGGCGCCATCACCGGCGCAACATGGCCGTTCTTCGCGTTCCCCATGTTCGACACCAAAAATGCCGTGGTCATCGTGCTGGCCGTGACCATCGGGCTGTGCCTGCACGCGTTCATGTATGCAGGCCAGCCGGCAATCATGTCCGAGCTCTTCCCCACCCGTATGCGCTACTCCGGCGTTTCGCTCGGCTCGCAGGTTACGTCGATCTTCGCAGGGTCACTCGCGCCGCTGCTGGCAACACAATGGCTCAAGGACACCGGCTCCTGGCTGCCCACGGCGATCTACCTCGTCGTCGCCTGCGCCATCACCGTCGTCGCCGTTGTGTCGTTGAAGGAAACCAAGGGCATCGCGCTGCAGGACGTGGACGAAGCCGACGCCGTGCGACACGGTCTGACTACGTCTTCAGCTTCGAAAGGCTAGTTCCATGGACAACTCCTTGAATGGGCGCAAAGCACTGGTCACCGGCGGTGCCAGCGGAATCGGGGCAGCCTGCGCCCGCGCGCTCGCCGCCCGCGGGGCGAAAGTTGTAGTGGCCGACGTCGATGCCTCCGGAGCTGCGGCCCTCGCCGACGAGCTGGGCGGCACTGCCTGGACTGTGGACCTGTTGGACGTCGACGCCCTGGCCGCCCTCAGCCTTGACTGCGACATCCTGGTCAACAACGCCGGCATCCAGAAAGTAGCGCCGATCGAGGAGTTCGAACCTGCTGAATTCAGGCGGATACTCGCCCTGATGCTGGAGGCCCCGTTCCTCCTCATCCGGGCCGCGCTCCCACACATGTACGCCAATGGGTTCGGCCGGATCATCAACATCTCCTCGGTTCACGGGCTCCGCGCTTCGGCCTACAAGAGCGCGTACGTCTCCGCGAAGCATGGCCTGGAAGGGCTCAGCAAGGTCACTGCCTTGGAGGGCGGCGAGCATGGAGTGACGTCCAACTGCATCAACCCTGGATACGTTCGCACGCCCTTGGTGGAGCGACAGATCGCCGATCAAGCCCGGCTCCACGGCATCCCCGAGTCAGAGGTCTTAGCCAAGGTGATGCTGACGGAGTCGGCAGTAAAGCGGCTGGTGGAGGTTGAGGAAGTCGCGTCGTTGGCAGCCTGGATGGCCTCGGACGACGCCGGCATGGTCACCGGCGCGAGCTACACCATGGACGGTGGGTGGTCTGCCCGGTAACCCCCACCATCCCTTCGCCGAGGTGACAGTTAATGCCAATGTTCCGCGCGAACATTGGCATTAACTATAGTTTCGGCGCGGAGATCCAGGCTAACTTTGGCCGCCGATGATTGCCTCGGCATTATCAAAGGCCCAGGTCACCAGGGGTATAAGCAGTGCCGTGAGCTCGCGGCCGCGTTCAGTCAGGCTGTAGTCCACGCGCGGTGGGATGACGGGTTGTGCGTCGCGGCGTACCAGCCCGTCCCGTTCGAGCGTTTTCAGGGTTTGGGCCAGCATTTTTTCGCTGACGCCCTCAGCGCGTCGGCGCAGTTCACTCCATCGCTGATCGCCTTCGGAAAGCGAAAGCAGGATCAGCACACCCCATTTGCTGGTGATGTGGTCCAGTACTGTCCGGCTCGGGCAGCCGGCAGGGAAGACGCCGTCAGCGACGGTGGCCGGGAGGGTACTTACTTTCATGTCAGTACCTTACCTTAAAGTGCGTACTCTCTTTCGGGAAGTTATCTGCGGAAGCGTTGGTTGTGATCGGTGACCGTCCCATTAATTTCCTTGAAAGGAACCAGTCATGAGCATCGTCATTACCGGAGCAACAGGCCAGCTGGGCCGCCACGTCATAGAGGCCCTCCTTGAACGCAATGTACCCGCTGACAGCATTGTCGCCACCGGGCGCTCCATCGAAAAGCTGTCCAATTTCGTTGCTCGCGGCGTTCGCGCCGCTGCAATGGACTACGACGACGCTGCGTCGGTCGCCCAGGCGCTTAAAGGTGCCACCAAGGTCCTTCTCATATCGGGAAGCGCCGTCGGACAGCGGGTAGAGCAGCACCGCACGGTTATCGAGGCGGCAAAAGCCGAGGGTGTGGAGCTTCTCGCCTACACCAGCATTGCCAACGCAGACACCACCAGCATGAAGCTGGCTGCAGAGCACCAGGCCACGGAATCCATCCTCAAAGAATCCGGCGTCCCCTTCGTCCTCCTTCGCAACAGCTGGTACATCGAGAACTACACCGACCAGTTGCCGGGAACGCTGGCGCAGGGCGCACTTGCGGGCAGTGCCGGAAACGGCAAGGTTAGCGGTGCCTCCCGCGCAGACTACGCGCAAGCTGCGGCCGCGGTTCTGGTTGCGGAGCACCAGGCCGGCAAGATCTATGAGTTGGGCGGTGACGAGGCATTTACCTTGGACGAGCTGGCCGCCGAAATTAGCGCTGCATCAGGCAAGTCCATCGAATATCGAGACCTCCCGGCAGACCAATACGCCGATCTCCTGACGGGCGCAGGGGTGCCGGAAGGCTTCGCGCAGATCCTGGCCGACACCGATCTGGGCATTGGCCGCGGCGACCTTTTGGTGACCACCGGTGATCTCCGGAAACTGATCGGGCGCCCGGCAACTGCCTTGTCCGTGGCCGTCCGCTCCGCTGCTGCCGCCATCTGAGCCGAGCCCCCTCACGAGCTGACAGTTAATGCCAATGTTCCGCGCGAACATTGGCATTAACTGCAGTTTCGGCGCGGGTAATCAGGCCGTCTCGTCCACGAGCTCTGCACGACGCAGGCCACCACCGCGAACCCATAGCTTGTAAGCCACGAACAGCAGGATCAGCCAAGTACCGCCGACATACAGGGCTACCCGAGTGTCCTCGAAGACCCCGAGAATCACGATCACCATAGCCATGAACGCCATGGTCAGAATGGATGCTGCCGGCCATAAGGGTGAACCGAATTCCGACGCCGGAAGCCCCTTGCGCTTGATCTCCCGCTTCATGGCAACGTGCGAAGCAAGGATCATCACCCAAACCCACACTGTGGCAAACGTGGCGATCGACGCGATCAGAACGAACACATCCTCCGGGATCACAGCGTTCAGCAGGACGCCCACAAGCAGGATTCCGCCCATCATCACCACGGTCATCCAAGGGACGCCGTGCCTGGAGATCTTGCCGAAGCTCTTCGGAGCATGGCCCTGCTGGGCAAGTCCGAACAGGATGCGGCCAGCACCAAAGATGTCGCTGTTGATAGCGGAAAGGGCTGCTGTGATGACCACGGCATTGAGGATGTGCGGCGCAGCAGGGATGCCCAGGCCGTCGAAGATCTGCACGAACGGGCTGCCGCTGCTGCCGATTTCGTTCCACGGGAAGATGCTCATCAACACGCCCAGGGTCAGGACGTAGAACAGCAGCACACGGACTGGCACAGTGTTGACTGCCTGCGGGATGACCTTTTTGGGATCGGCAGCTTCGCCAGCGGTAATGCCGATTGTTTCGATCCCACCGAACGCAAACATCACAACGGCGAACGCAGCCAGGAGCCCTTCGAAGCCGTTCGGGAACAAACCGCCGTGGTTAACCAGGTTCCCCAACCCCGGTGCCACGCCCCCGCCGTCGCCCGTTTGGAAGCCGAAAACGACGATTGCTGCGCCTCCGACGATCATGGCGATAATCGCCACCACCTTGATCAGCGAGAACCAGAACTCCAGTTCACCGAAGACCTTAACGCTCAACAGGTTCATGGCACCCAGGAAGAGAATGATCGCGAGGACCCAGATCCAGCGATCCACCTGTGGGAACCAGAAGCCCATATAGATGCTGAACGCGGTGACGTCGGCGATGGCCACGATCGCCATCTCGAACACGTACGTCCAGCCGGTAACGAAGCCGGCGAACGGTCCAAGGTACTTGCTCGCGTATTGGCCGAATGAGCCGGAAACGGGGTGTCGGACGGCCATTTCACCAAGTGCTCGCATCACCATGAACACGGCTGCGCCGCCGATGATGTAGGCCAAAAGGACGGCCGGGCCGGCTTTCTGTATGGCGGACGCAGAACCGTAAAACAGTCCCGTGCCGATTGCGGATCCGAGTGCCATGAAGCGGATGTGACGGACGTTGAGGCCACGGCTTAGTGCCGTACCGGCGGCCTGGAGGACAGTGTCCTTCGAAGCCAGCATGGTTTGTTGCATGGTAAAACCTTCTCGTCTTTGGGAGGGGATCGCTATCCAGCAGATCACTTTTGGCCGCCTTGTGATTGGCCTCACGGGTGTTTGGTGTCTTTGATCGCAGACAGTGCGACAGGAGTCACAGTCGAATCTCAGATACGATGTCCGCGGACAGCTAGTCACCCCGGTAGGCAGGTCTTCAGGTCCAACGCCGCCCGGATGGCTCGGGCACTGTCGTCGCATCTTTCTTGGGGGAATCTTTGATGTCTGCTTTCCGCGTTGCTTCCATCCGTGCTGCCCGCCATCGTTGGACCGCGGCCTTTGTTGCCTTGTTAGCGGGGGCATCCCTGCTCTTCGCCGGCCCCGCCCAGGCCTACGACATTCCCGAATTTGAGATTCCCCTCGCCTCGCAGGCTCCTGTTCCGTTCGTAGAGCGGGCTGTTGATGCGGCCGGGGTCCTTGATCTGTGGAGGGCAGGTGGGCCGGCAACGCGGGCGGCAGCCCAGCTTGCCTTGGTGGGCGGGCCCGAGGCGGTGCAGGCATTCCTCGACGGCGGACAGGACGTTGCGCTGGCAACGGACCGTAAGGAGCTGGTCACCGAGCTGACGAAGCGGGGGAGCGCGCACGTGCGGTCCTCCGCGAAAGCAGCTCTCATTTCCGACGCCGCAACAATAGCCTTCTTGTCCGACGGGTGGGCGAGCACTTGGGACGGCGACCTTCGGACGACGGCGACGTTTTTCACTAGCCTGGAAAACCCTCAAATCAGTGCTGCCGCTTCCAAGAGCCTGGACTCGGGCGGGGAAGCCATTGAGCAGTTCGTGCTTGAGGGCTGGAGGAAGATTGCCCAAGGCCAGGATCGGGAGGCGGTTTACTACCTGACGAATTCACCCGTGCCTGCGGTAACTCTCGGAGCTCAAGCTGCCCTCGACACCTCCAGCGCGGACTTCGTTGCTGATTTCCTTCGCTACGGGCAGTTCGTCGCCTCAGACCATCACACTGAAACCGCGGCAGTGACTGACCTGCTGCAGCAGGTCAAGGCAGACGTCGCAGCCAACCCCAACGGGGCCGCCGCCGTGGCGGAGAGGGCGAGGACCGCCGTCGAGCAGGCTCGGAGCACCGCAACTGCTGCGAGGTCAGCGGACTCATCGCGTCTCGTCGCGGACAGGGACTTCCTTTCATCGTTGGCTTCGCCTCGGCAGGCCACGGATACTGCGCTGCTGACATCCGAGGAGCCAGCCAAGGCGGCCTTCGCGGCCGCGGCCCGCGAAATTCCGGAGCTACTGGCAACCCTTACCGCACCGGGAACCGATCTCGATGCCCGCATTAAGGAAGCCCGGCAGGCCACGCTGGATCTGGCACTTACCGGCACCCCGGAGGTGAAGAAGACCGCTGAGGCTGCACATCTGGCAGGCGACTCCGGGATCAAGGCCTTCATCACCAGTGGCTACGCGGCGGCGATCAAACTGGATGGCTCTGCTTTGGGCGCGGACCGGCAGCGCGTTTACCAGCTTCTCCACCTTGGTGGCGGGCATGTAAACGCAGCCGCCGACGCCGCTCTCAGTTCGGCAAACCACGCTGATGTCCGGTACTTCCTGGACTACGGATTTGATCAAGCGTTGGCCCTGGATAACCGGGTCCAGACGACCTTCGCCTTGGGTTCAACACCCGAGGTGCGGGCAGCTGCCAGCGTCGCCCTCGACGGCAGTAGGGCCGACCTTCAGGCATTCATGACCAGCGGAAAAGCCGCCGCTGCCGAGCGTGACAAGGCCACGGCCGCCCACGTAGCGTCGGTCGACGTCATGATCGCCGAACTCGCCGGACTGGCAGACAAAGCAGCGCTCGACGCCGGGACGGCGGCCAACGCTGCCAAGTCGGCTGAAGCGGCACGACAGGCAGAAGCGGCCCGCCGAGCAGAAGAGGCACGTCAGGCAGGAGCAGTCAAGGCCGCCGAAGCAGCGCTCCCGCTGAGTGGCGTGCCGCTGGTCGACGTCCACCAGTTGGCTGGATCAGCCCCGGCGCTGGTGCCGTGGCAACCGGCACCCGCCGTCGTGATCCCCGCAACGGGCGAGACGGGTGGGCCGGGCACTGGCCTACCCGCGCTTCCTCCTCCGGCTGGCAGCGCAAATCCGAATGACATCGTGTCCGTGGAGCCGGAAGCCCAGGAAGCCGCCACGGCTGCCAGCACCTCACAAGGGTTGAACCCTTGGACCATCGGGCTGATCGCGTTGCTGGTCGCTGCGGCGGCCGGTGGAATTACGCTGCTTCTGCGCCGGAAAACGCCGGCGAAGGCAGCGCTGGAGACGTCGGTCAAGGCCCAGCCTTAGCCGGCGCCCTGGGCATACCTAGGAGCGGGGATTCTTTCGCAGGTATTCCCGAAGCCCCGGGATAGCAAAGACAACCTTGCCGTGACCGGCTGTTTCTATGAGGCCGGCCGCCAGAAGTCGAATGCGATACTTGCCTGCCAGTGCGGACCCCGCTCCGATCCTGGAGGCGATGTCAGCCATCGTTGAAGTTTCATCGTCCACCGACATGGCGTGAAGGAACTCCCTGTCCTTTGCAGATGCCGTAGCGAGTGCAGCTTCGATGACCACGCGTTCGTTGCGACGAGTCGCTGCGGATATAGCTCTGTCAACGCCATCGGAGGAAAGAGATCCATCATGATTTTCGGCTTCCCTCCATAGGAAGTAACCCACGAGTTGAATTAGGAAAGGATAGCCCCCAGTGGCAACGGCCGCCCGATGGATGTTCTCTGGGATGACGCTGATTCCGGCGGCAGTGAACGTATCGGCAAATGATGACTCCACGTCCCGTATCGCGGCGGCATGAAGGTCGATTTTGTCGGCTCGCCGAAGAAACGTTGCCACACCCTCGTTCAGGAGATCGGAGACGGCGGATGGCAAACCAGCAAATATCAGTCCTATGGGCAGGCCGTCTTGGATAAAGTGTTGGACGTTAGCCGCTAGTTGCGACAGTTCTGTCCGATCGGCAGCGTGGATCTCATCCACTGTAATGAGGAGCCCGGTTGCCCGCTGGTCGAGGAGACGGAGGAGAGTCTCACCGAGTTCGCGCCAATCCACCTGCCGCTCCGGGGACAACTGCGTGGTGACGCCAAATCCAGCAACTGTGACTGCCGTGACGCGTCGTCGCGGGTCGGGCCCATCCCCCAATTCGTGGGTAAGTCGACGCATCTTTTCACCTATGCGCCCCATGAATGTTCCGGTAGCCGTCTCCGCAATCACAGCCCAACCATGTTCCTTGGCTAGGTCGTGGGCCGCGCCGAGCATAACGGTCTTGCCGATGCCGCGGGCGCCGGTAAAGATGGACAGCAAGCCAGGTGCCCCGGAACCTAGTCTGAGGCCATATTCAAACTCGTCCAGAAGCCCCGATCTGCCGATAATCTCCGGCGGCGTAGCCCCTGCCGTAGGGCGAAAGGGATTCTCTGTCGGGAGCATAGAGCGAGTTTAGGTTAACTGTGGTTAATTTGGTTAATTTGGATAATCGGGTGAATTTGGTGAACATCCCGAGGTTGGGGCGGATCAGCCCCGCAGCAGGTACTTCGCTACGCCCTCCGGGTTTGCCAAAGCCAAGAGGTGCCCGCCTGCGATGACGTCAGGCGTGAGTCCTAAGCGTTCCCTGGCCACTCTGCGCTGGAAATCCATGGGAAAGAACCGGTCTTCCCTTCCGGTGAGTACCCGGGTTGGGACGCTGGGCCACTCCGTGAAGCCGCAGACTGATTCGAAGACCGCGTTGGCTTCCGCCCGCTGATAGGGTTCGCCCGTGGCAGCGACGTCCGGTGGAACGTCGTGCAGGAAATATGTGGCAACGTCGAACTCGGGACTGTAACCGTGGGCCGCCGCCGCGCTCTCCCTTGCGGCGTCCCAACCTGTGTTTGCCCACCACTCGCCGGGGGTTTCGCCCGGCGCCGGGATCATTGCGTTGACGAGGACGAGCTCGCGGACCGACGCACGGTCGCAGACCAAGGGGGCGGTAAAACCGCCCAGTGATTGGGCCACGAGCACGACGTCGGTACTGGCGCCGATGGCTTCCAAGACGAGTCGCGTGTACTCGGGCAGGCCAGCATTTTCGTCGTCCCCTGGGAGGTCGACGGCAACGGCCTCGTGTCCGGCACGCTCCAGCAGAGGAACCACCCGGCTCCAATACCAGGCCGTGCCGCCCGCTCCAGGGATCAGGACGAACGTACTCATTGCAGTTCGGGCCGCAGGCAGCGGCGTGGATGCAAGACGATGGATCTCATCTCCCTATTGTCTTCCTTCACAGGGGCGCCGATCCTGCGTAACGTCGGCTCCATGGACCCTGTCATCCAGACCGTCGATCTTCATAAGAATTTCGGCCGGGTCAAGGCACTGGACGGCCTCGACCTCGAAGTCCCTGAGGGGCAAGTCCACGGCTTCCTCGGCCCGAACGGAGCAGGGAAGTCCACCACCCTGCGTATCCTGCTGGGCCTGGCACGGGCCTCGTCCGGCAGTGCGAGAGTCCTTGGATTGCACCCATGGGCCGACGCCGTTGAACTCCACCGGCGTGTTGCCAGCGTCCCCGGCGATGTCAGCATCTGGCCGAATCTATCAGGGGGAGAGGCCATTGATTTCCTCTCGCGGCTTCGGGATGGCGGGGCAGATCGCGCTGGGTATCGACGCAGCAAGGAGCGTTTGTGCCAGCTCTTCGACTTTGACCCCACCAAGAAGGGCCGTGCCTACTCAAAGGGAAATCGCCAGAAAGTTGCGCTCATCGCAGCCCTCGTTGCCGACGCCGAGGTCTACCTTCTGGACGAGCCGACAAGCGGTCTGGATCCCCTCATGGAGGCAGTCTTTACTCGCGAGATCCGGAGGCTCGTCAGCGAGAAAGGCGCCACCGTCCTTCTTTCCAGCCACATTCTCTCCGAGGTGGAACAGCTGGCCGACAGTGTAAGCATCATCCGCGCAGGGCGGATCGTCGACGGCGGGACGCTCGAATCCCTGCGCCACCTGACCCGCACAGGGATCTCTTTCGCGCAGGACCAGGTGGACCTCGAAGCCCTCCAAGGCCTTTCCCAAGTCCACGACCTCACCTTGGCCGCAGGTCGGATCAAGTTCAGTGCTGATTCGGACCGTGTCCACGAGGTCCTTCCGATCCTTGGCAGCCTTGGCGTGCAAGGACTCCTGGTCGCTCCGCCGTCGCTGGAAGAGTTGTTCCTCCGCCACTACGGGGTTGCCCTTCCGCCCCAGTCAGAGGAAGTGAAGTCCGACGGCGGCGCTCACCACCGGCGGCGCCGCCCGGGCCGCCAGGACGGGCCCTTGAGATGAGCCGTTTTCTTGACCTCTATTGGCAGCGACTCCGCCGCGACCGGTGGCAACTCCTGAGCTGGGTTGCTTCCATCGGTGCGCTCGCCTTTTTCGCCACAACAGCAGTGGCTTCGGCGTACGGCGACGATGCTTCCCGCGCCGAAATCCTGCATGTTGCAACGGCGACTCCCGCTATTTTGATTCTCCGCGGCCTGGTCAGGGGCCCTGCTCTGGACGCATTTACGTTTTTCCAGATCTTCGCCTTTATCGGTGTCCTTGCCGGCCTGATGAACACCTTCCTGGCAGTACGGCATACGCGCGCCGAGGAGGAAGCCGGCCGGGCTGAGCTGGTCGCGTCCACGGCAGCGGGCCGGTGGATGCCGTTGACGGCGACAGTGACCCATGGGCTCATAGGAAACGTGCTGGTGGCCGCGGCAGTCACGATCGGCTTTATCGCCGGCGGGCTCGATGCCGCGGGCTCGCTGATTGCCGGTCTTGCGGCCGGAGCTATTGGCTTGGCGTTTCTCACCGTCGGATTGCTCGCGTCCGAGTTCATGAGTACTTCGCGTGGGGCAAACGGAGCGGCGGCAGGGCTGGTGGTCGCCGCCTATCTTCTGCGCGGTTTCGGGGACGCGACCGGCAAGGTCAGCCAGGACGGCCTTACGGTAACGGCAGCATGGCCTAGCTGGGTTTCGCCCATCGGCTGGGGGCAGCAGACTTTTGCCTACACGGGAAATCGCCTGTGGCCCCTGCTGCTTCCGCTGGGCCTTGGAATCGTATGCGTCTCACTGACCGCCGTCATCATGTCGAGGCGGGATGTTGGCGCGAGCGTGCTCGCCGGACGGAGAGGCCCGACGGACGCCCGCCCCTCGCTCCGCGGGCCGTTCGCCCTGGCACTCCGACTCCAGCAGGGCGCGATCGTCAGCTGGTGCATTGGCGGGTTTATCGCGGGTCTGCTCACCGGCGCCCTCGGCGCTGCCATTCAGCAGGTGAGCATCTCGAATTCCTCCGTCACCGCGATCCTCAGGGCCATGATCGAGGCGCAAGGAACATCCATGACGCAGTTGGTCATTGCTGTCTTGTTTGAAATCGGTGGCATCCTGGCGGCGGCCTGCGGACTCCAGGCCGTTCTGCGATTGAGGCAGGAAGAAGTGGCGGGCACGGCAGAACTGGTGCTCTCGCAACCGCTCGGACGCGTTCGTTGGTTTGGCAGCTTTCTCGGCCTCGGGGCAGCATCGGTGGTTCTCGTCATGGTGTTCGCGGCCTTCGGTGCCTGGTATTCCTTGGTGGTCTCCGGTGAATCAGCCATTGAAGTGGGCAGCGTATGGGAGACTGCCGGAGCTCAAATCCCGGCTGCGCTGCTATACCTTGCCTTGCCCGCTGCGGTTTTTGTTACCTTTCCCCGTGCTACTGTCCCAATCGGCTGGGCGTTGCTGGCACTGGGCATCGTGCTGGGTGTCTACGGCGGGATGCTGGGCTTCGACAAGACCCTCAGGGACCTCTCGCCATTCACGCACACGCCAATCGTTACCAACACCGGAACAGATTGGAGTGGCGGCTTTTGGATGCTCGGGATTGGAGCGGCTCTCGCGGTGTTCGCGTTTGCCGCCGTGCGGCGTCGGGAGGTTGGCACGGTCTGAGCCACTCTCAAGCACGAGACACTAGTTAAGTCTGGTATTTCAGACACCGCATAGAGTGAGTGGTCTGGCGTTGCCCGGCGTAACAAGGCACGCTTGAGTACGGGATACCGGACACATCACCCCGAGCAAGGCTGGACGGTGTCTCCTTCAGCAGTCTTGAGCAGTGAGGAACCATGACAACCACGCCACTGGCACCAGGCAAGGCCACGTCCAAGGTCCCTGCCGCCGAAAATACGCTGCGCATCCTCAAACTCTTGGCCTCGCGCCGAGGGCCGATGGCGGCGTCGAACATTGCGACGGCACTCGGCTTGCCGCGCTCCAGCGTGTACCACCTCCTGGGCGTGATGGAGGCCAACGGCTTCGTCCTGCATCTGCACGAAGAGCAGCGCTACGGCCTCGGCATCAGCGCCTTCGAGCTCAGTTCGGCCTATTCGCGGCAGGAGCCCTTGTCGCGTCTCGGGCGGCCCATGTTGGCCTCGCTGGTGGACGTGATCGGCGAAAGCGCGCATCTGGCCGTGCTTCACGGCCGCGACGTCCTTTACATCGTGGAGGAACGCGCCAAGAACCGCCCAAGCCTGGTGACCGACGTCGGAGTCCGCCTGCCCAGCCACCTCACCGCCTCGGGCCGCGCGATCCTGGCCGCCCTGCCAAAGTCGCAGGTTCGGGCTCTTTACCCGAACGCCGCCGCCTTCACGTCGCGCCACGAAGTGGAATTCCCGATCATGAAATACTCCGCCCTGTCCTCCCACCTGGACCAGGTGCGGCAGCGCGGCTACGCCACGGAAAATGGCGAGATTACGCCTGGGTTCGGGTCCATCGCCGCAGCTGTGACTGACCACGTGGGATGGCCGACGGCGGCAGTCGCCGTCACGTTCTTGGAGGACAAAGTGCCGGCTGAGCAATGGCCGGTACTTGCTGCGCGCATCCGGAAGGCTGCCGACGAATTGTCGGTACGCATTCACGGACGCCCGGCTGGCTAGCCCGTTCGCATCCTATTCACGGGGCTTCGGTTCACCGGGCTTCGGTTCGCCCGGCTCAGGTTTGGCCAGGCTCGGCGACTTCCCGCTCGACGAGTCTGCGGAAGGTCTCCAGCTCACCCCGGAAGCTGCCCCGGTAGGACCCCATGGCGAAAATCCGCCCAAAGATCGCCGAGATGAATCCACGGGTCATGAACTCCTGGTGGATGCGCGTGCCGCCTCCCTCGGCGGCAAACCTCACATCTGACTCGCCCTTCAGGATCGCGTTGCCGAACCGTGTGCGGATGTGCCAGGAGCGTTCGACGGCGAGGATTTCGGTGGGGCTGGCCATTCGTCCGAACTTCACCGTGTAGCGGCTTCCGGCCTGGTCGATTGAGCCAACCCGATCGGACACGCTGGTGACTCCGCCGATCCATTCCGGGAACCGGTCCAAGTCCGTCCAGGTCGCGAAAACGCGCTCCGGCGGAGCCGCAACGAGGATAGTCACTCGGAACGTTGCCATGGGTCCAGCATGCGCCGCTTCTCGCGTGAATGCGAGGGGTTGGCCCTACTTCACCACGCCGCTTGGGCGAAGGATCGACGAGAGGCGACATGCGTCTGTAATACCGGACAGCACCAGTTGAAAAGCCGTTCCGGCGGCCTCGTAAAGGGGCTTTAGTAGAAGCAGAAGAACTTTCCACTACACACTTCCCAAAGACGAAGGAGTCATCATGGCACCCGCCGATTTCACTACTGGTGCCCGTCCGGTTAAGGCCGCGCGGGGTACTGAGCTCACTGCCAAGTCGTGGCAGACCGAGGCGCCGTTGCGCATGCTGATGAACAACCTGGATCCCGAGGTCGCCGAGCGTCCGGATGATTTGGTGGTTTACGGCGGCACGGGCCGTGCTGTGCGGTCCTGGGCTGCGTTTGATGCGATCACCCGGACCCTGGAGACCATGGAGAAGGACGAGACCCTCCTGGTGCAGTCCGGTAAGCCGGTGGGGGTGTTCCGCACCCATGAGTGGGCTCCGCGGGTGCTCCTGGCGAACTCGAACCTCGTGGGCGACTGGGCTACGTGGCCCGAGTTCCGTCGTCTGGAGGCCGAGGGCCTGATGATGTACGGGCAGATGACGGCCGGTTCCTGGATTTACATCGGCACCCAGGGCATCCTGCAGGGCACGTACGAGACGTTCGCCGCGGTCGGTAACAAGCTCGCTGCCGAGGGCCGCCACCCGGCACCGGCTGCGGAAGGATCCACCGAAGGACCCCTGGCCGGCACCCTGACGTTGACCGGTGGGTGTGGCGGGATGGGCGGTGCGCAGCCGCTGGCCGTGACCCTGAATGATGGTGCGTGCCTGATCGTGGACGTGGACGAGACCCGTCTGCGCCGTAGGGCCGGGAAGCGCTACCTGGATGAGGTCGAAACGGATCTGGATGCCGCGATCGCCAAGGTCCAGAAGGCCAAGGACGAGCGCCGCGGCTGGTCCGTGGGCTATGTGGGCAACGCCGCTGAGGTGTTCCCGGAACTGCTGCGCCGTCACAAGGCCGGGGAAGTCACCTTTGATGTGGTCACCGACCAGACCAGTGCCCACGACCCTCTGTCCTACTTGCCGGAGGGCATCACCGTGGCGGAGTGGCACACCGAGGCCGCAGCGGATCCGGAAGGATTCACCAAGAAGGCCCAGGCGTCCATGGCCCGTCAGGTGCAGGCGATGGTGGAATTCCAGGACGCCGGGGCCGAGGTCTTTGATTACGGCAACTCGATCCGTGACGAGGCACGCAAGGGCGGCTACGACCGGGCGTTCGAGTTCCCCGGCTTCGTTCCCGCCTACATCCGTCCGTTGTTCTGCGAGGGCCTGGGCCCGTTCCGCTGGGTTGCCCTGTCCGGGGACCCGGAAGACATCGCCGTCACGGACAAAGCCATCAAGGAACTGTTCCCCGAGAACAAGCACCTGCACAAGTGGCTCGACGCCGCGGCGGACCGGGTGGAATTCGAAGGGCTGCCGGCGCGTATTTGCTGGCTCGGGTACGGCGAACGCGCCAAGGCCGGCCTGTTGTTCAACCAGCTCGTGAAGGAGGGCAAGGTCAAGGCCCCGATCGTGATCGGCCGTGACCACCTGGACTCCGGCTCGGTCGCGTCCCCGTACCGGGAGACCGAGGCCATGGCCGACGGGTCCGATGCGATTGCCGACTGGCCTTTGCTCAACGCCTTGCTGAACACCTCCTCCGGCGCTACCTGGGTCTCGATCCACCACGGCGGCGGCGTTGGGATTGGCCGGTCCCTCCACGCCGGGCAGGTTTCCGTCGCCGACGGCACCGATCTGGCCGCAGAGAAACTCGAACGACTCCTCACCAACGACCCCGGCATGGGCGTCATCCGCCACGTCGACGCCGGCTACGACCGCGCCGTCGAAGTCGCCAACGAACGCGGCGTCCGCATCCCCATGAACGAATCCCCGGAGAGCAAGTAAGAACATGACCATTACATCCAACGAACAACTCACCGTTACCCTGGGTTCCAGCGGCGTCACCCCGGAAGACGTCGTCGCCGTCGCACGCCACGATGCCAAGGTGACCATCTCCCAGGAAGCCCTGGATAACGTCGCCAAAGTCCGCGCGCACATCGACAGCCTCGCCACCAGCGACGTCCCCGCCTATGGTATTTCCACGGGCTTCGGCGCCCTGGCCAACCGCCACATCCCCAACGACCTCCGCACGCAGTTGCAGAAGTCCCTGATCCGCAGCCACGCAGCGGGTATGGGCCCGGCGGTTGAACGCGAAGTGGTCCGCGGCATCATGTTCCTCCGCGCCAAGACCCTCGCCTCCGGCCGCACAGGCGTCCGTCCCGTGGTCCTGCAGACCATGGTGGACGTCCTCAACGCAGGCATCACGCCGCTGGTCCGCGAGTTCGGTTCGCTAGGCTGCTCCGGTGACCTCGCCCCGCTGTCCCACTGCGCGCTGGTCCTCATGGGCGAAGGCGAAGCAACCGGTCCCGACGGCGAACTCTACGGCGTGGCCGGCAAGCAGACTGTCGCTGAACTGCTCGCGCAACACGGCATCGAGCCGGTCACTCTCGCGGAGAAGGAGGGCCTGGCCCTCGTCAACGGCACGGAAGGCATGCTCGGCATGCTGCTGATGGCCATCGCTGACATCCGTTTGTTGCTCGCGACGGCGGATGTCACCGCCGCGCTCAGCGTCGAGGCGCTGCTGGGTACCGACCAAGTGTTCCTGCCGGAGCTTCACGCCGCGCTCAGGCCGCACCCGGGTCAGGCTGCCAGCGCGGACAACATGCTGCGCGTGCTGTCCAACTCGCCGATCGTCGCCTCCCACCGGGTCAACGACACCAAGGTCCAGGACGCCTACTCGCTGCGTTGTGCCCCCCAGGTTGCCGGCGCTGTCCGCGACACCGTGGACCATGCCGCACTGGTGGCTTCCCGCGAACTCGCCGCTGCAATCGACAACCCGGTAGTCCTGCCGGACGGCCGCGTCACGTCCAACGGCAACTTCCATGGTGCACCCGTGGCCTACGTCCTGGACTTCCTTGCGATCGCCGTCGCGGACCTCAGCTCCATCGCGGAGCGCCGCACGGACCGCATGCTGGACCCGGCCCGCTCGCACGGTCTCCCGGCCTTCCTGGCTGCGGACCCCGGCGTCGATTCCGGCCTCATGATCGCCCAGTACACGCAGGCCGGCCTGGTTTCGGACAACAAGCGCCTGGCCGTGCCCGCATCGGTGGACTCCATCCCGAGCTCTGCCATGCAGGAAGACCACGTGTCCATGGGCTGGCACGCTGCCCGCAAGCTTCGCAAGGCCGTGGAGAACCTCCGCCGCGTCCTGGCCGTGGAGCTGGTCACCAGCGCCCGCGCTATCGACATGCGCACGCAGATGTCCGACGGCGAACTCACCCCGGGCCCGGCCGGTACAGCTGTGCTCGAGGTGCTTCGCGAAGTGGTCCAGGGACCGGGAACCGATCGGTTCCTGTCGCCCGAACTCGAAGCGGCTGACCGTTTGGTTGGCTCCGGCGCGGTCCGTGCGGCCGCCGAATCCGCCGTCGGGATCTTGGCCTGACGTCGAATAAAACGCTCATTTGATGGGCAAATTTGTCACGTCCCGGAAATTGTTCGCAACGCAATCTCCGGGGCGTGACAAATGTAGTAGAACTTATGGTGTACGTCACGTCCACGCCAACGGTGTCGTGGGCTTGACGGTCAACCGTTACAACTCAATACACAACAGCGAACATCCACAAAGGGGTAGAAGTTCAATGAAGGCACGTGGAGCAGTCCTCTACAGACGAAACGCACACTCGGTGACGGTTTCGGACTGGAGGCAACTCAAGGTTGGCGAGCGCGTGGAGGTAGTCAAGTACGCGCACGTGATCGCGGCAGGGCTGATCGAGGAAGTTTCCGGCAGCGGAAATGTGGTGTGGCTGGAGCACTCAGGCCCGGGCGTCACGGAGGAAGGCAAGGAATTGTTCATGAAGTCCGACGGCGTGACTCTCCGGCGGGCCTAGCGACAAAAAGCCGGGGCCAAGGCCCCGGCTTTTTGCTTTTCTACTACAACTGCAATTACTACTACGCAGCTGGCAATCAGCAGCCGCTACTACGCAGCGAGCACTTCGTGGGTCTGGCCGAAGGGAACGGATTCGTCCAGGGCCACTGTGTAGGTGCCGGGCTCGTGCCGGGTCACCAGAATGCCGCAGTTGGCATCTGCTGCTGCGTTCTTGATCAAAGCATCCACGGCGCGTTCAAGTCCGTCGTGGATCTCGTCTGCCTTTGAAAAAGACAGGCGAATTTCGCGTTCTGCAGTGATTGCAGCGGTCATTTCGGGGCCTCCTATTACTTGCCGCATGCGAGGGCGACCCATCAATCATAGGACGTTTGGCCCAAAATATGTAAGATGACCGGCAGTATCAGTGTCCGACGCCTCATCTCCGGACCATGGCGCGAAGCAGCTTTACCGCTACGGAGAGCGCTGCAATGTCCACCGGACCTGGCTTGATAGCCTCTTTGATGGTCTCTTGGACACGGGCCAGTTGTTCGATGTTTCCGCGTTCCCAGTCCATGATTCGCTCCACTGGGTCTGACGCCCCGGCGGTCACCGCACCAGAGATCCGGGGCGTGTGCCGCACTACCGCTTTGGTCATGTCCGCGAGTACCAGGTACATGTCATCGCGCAAAGCCGCACGTGCCAGCGACTCCCAGTGGGTGTCCCGGGGGAGCAGGGTGATGTGTTCCAGCAGGGGGATGGCCGAGATCCGTTCGAAGACCGCGAAGTACACCTCGGCCACTGCTTCCACGGGCTCCTGCAGCTCCTCCGCGATAACGGAAATGTCCAGCAATCCGTAGCTGACCAGGAGTTCGGATGCCCTGATACCCAGATCATGGGGCAAGCCCACCGAGTCTGTGTGCGCCAGGCGTTTTTGGGAGTGGGCAGGGTTCACTCCATGGAGGAGGCTCGTGAGGTTCGCCCGCATCAAGGACATCGGCCGCTCAAGCCTGGCAAAGGCATCGGCAATAGGCTTGTCCCGGAAGTCATGGGTGACGTACCAGCGGACGGAACGGTCCAGCAACCGCCGCAGGTCCAGGGCAACGGCGGCTCCATGCTCACGGGGAGTGGTGGGCGGCACTTGGGCGATGCTGCCGGCGAGGGCGTCAAAGTCCCAGATCTGGCGCATCACCACGAACGCCCGGGCCACTGCGGAGGCAGAAACCGTGGTCTCCTCCATGGCGCGGAAAGCGAACGCTATGCCTCCCATGTTGATCATGTCGTTGGCCACCACCGTGGCTACGATCTCCCGGCGCAGGGGATGCGTGGAGAGATGTTTACCGAACCGCTCTGAGACTTGCTGGGGGAAATAGCCACGAAGGGTTTGAGAAAACCAGGGATCATCGGACAAACCGCCCTCGGTGAGTTCGCGGGCGAGTTCGATCTTGGCGTAGGCCGCCAACACTGCGAGTTCGGGAGTGGTTAGTCCCTTGCCAGTCAGGATCCGTGCCTGAAGTTCGGCGTTGCTGGGAAGGCATTCGAGCTCCCTGTCCAGATCGGTGACTGACTCGAGCCAATCCATGGTCCGTTCAAAGCTGGGACTCCATTCCAGCACCAATTGCTTGTCATTGAGGAGCAGGACGTTCTGGTCATCGTTGGTTTTCAGGACGAGCCGTCCAACCTCATCTTGGAGCGAGTGCAGGAATCCGGTTCTTTCTGCCACGGACATCCTGCCTGCGGAGATCATCCGGTCCAGGAAGATCTTGATGTTCACTTCATGGTCCGAGCAATCCACGCCCGCCGAATTGTCGATCGCATCGGTATTGACCAGGATGCCTGCCAAAGCTGCTTCGATCCGGCCGCGCTGGGTGACTCCCAGGTTGCCGCCCTCGGCAATGATGTGGGCGCGCAGATCCTTGGCGTTGACCCGGATGGCGTCGTTTGATTTGTCCCCAACATCGGCATGGGACTCTGTGGATGCCTTGATGTAGGTGCCGATTCCTCCGTTGTACACCAGGTCCACCGGGGCAGTGAGGACTGCGCGGAGAAGTTCAGGCGGGCTCATGGACAGCTGCCCATTCGGATCGGTGCCTTCATCCAATCCCAAGGCGAGCCTGGCTTGTTCCGTGAGCAGGATGGATTTTTCCGTCCGGGCAAAGACGCCGCCGCCCTCGCTCAGCTTGGTGCGGTCATAATCGGCCCACGAGGAGCGTGGCAGTTTGAAGAGCCGTTCCCGCTCGGCGTAGGAGACCTCAGGGTCCGGCGTGGGATCCAGGAAGATGTGCCGGTGATCGAATGCGGCCACGAGCTTGATGTGGTGGGAGAGGAGCATGCCGTTGCCAAAGACGTCTCCGCTCATGTCTCCGATGCCAACAACCGTGAAATCCTCGGCGCGGCAATCGATCATGAGTTCACTGAAGTGATGCCGCACGGATTCCCAGGCACCGCGGGCCGTGATGCCCATCTGCTTGTGGTCATAACCCACTGAGCCTCCGGAAGCGAAGGCGTCACCCAGCCAGAACCCGTACTCTGCGGCCAGGGCGTTGGCGATGTCCGAGAAGGTTGCCGTTCCCTTATCGGCGGCTACAACGAGGTAGTAGTCGTCGCCATCGTGCCGTACCACCCGTGGCGGCGCGAGTACGCGGCCGCTGCCCCCGCCGTCGGGATCCGGCACCAGGTTGTCCGTGATATCCAGCAAGCCGCGGATGAACGTCCGGTAGCTCTCCTGACCTTCCGCGAGCCAGGCCGCACGGTCCTCTGCCGGATCGGGGAGACGTTTGGGGAAGAATCCGCCCTTGGCTCCGGTGGGAACAATCACTGCATTCTTGACGGTCTGGGCTTTCACGAGCCCCAGGATTTCCGTGCGGAAGTCTTCCCGCCTGTCCGACCACCGAAGGCCACCGCGCGCTATTGGACCGAAGCGCAGATGGACGCCTTCAACGCGCGGCGAATAGACCCAGATCTCGAATTTCGGGCGGGGTGCAGGGGCAGCCGGGATGCTGGCGGGGTTGAGTTTGAAGCTGATGAAGGGCTTGTTGAGATAGAAGTTCGTGCGGAGCGTGGCGTCCACCAGGCTCGCCAAGGAACGCAGCAACCTGTCGGCGTCCAGGACAGGGACGGCGTCGATGGCTTCCATCAGGTTCGTTCGGGCTGTATGGACGGTCTGCGTCCGGTGGCTCAGTTCGCTGCTGCCCTCTTCGAACACATCGCCCAAGGGGAGCCCCTGCTCCCCATGGCCGGAATTGACGAGTTCCGGATCAAACAAGTCCGGTGCGAAGCGGTCAGGATTGAACTTCGCTTCGAACAATTCCAGCAGCGCATGGGTTGCCATGGCATTGCCGCGGAGTGTGTCCGCGATGAAGCCATAAGAGTTGGTGCTCCCCAACTGACGGAGGTACTTGGCGTAGGCGCGCAGGATGGCGACCCGCCGCCAGTCGATGCCCTCCTTGATGACCAGGGCGTCCAAAGCGTCGGACTCCGCGTCACCGCGCATCGCGGCACAGAACGCGCCTGCCAGCAGCTCGCCTGTGGCCACAGGATTCACGCCGCGCGGATACTTCAGCCCGAGGTCGTAGAGGAAGAACTGCCGGCCGTCGGCACGCTGAACGTCGAAGGGCCGCTGGTCCAGGACCTTCAAGCCAAGGTTATGGAAGAAGGGAAGGATCTCGGTAAGGCTCTGTGGGCGCGTTAGGTAAAGGCGGATCCGGGCGTCCTCGGTGAGGACTGCCGTGCCGGGACGTTGGTAAACGGTGAGGAGGGGATCTGCTTCGCCTGCAGATCCCGGCTCTGGGGAAGCTTCCGGAAAGCTTTCGAAGCTGGCAATGTCCTCAACGGCATCCTCCACCTCATAATCGGCCTTGTAGCTAGCCGGAAACGCAGTTGCCCATTGCTTGGACAACCGGGCCGCCTCCTCCCGCGGGTACCTCGTTTGGAGCGCCTCGTCGAGGCCTTGCGCCCAGGACCTCGTAGCGGCGATGATCCTCTGCTCGAGGGCCGCTGCGTCCATCACCGCCGGCGCGCCGCCGTGCGAGTCGTGCCGGGAGGGGTCCTGTGGCAAAAGGATCCGGAAGAACACGCGAGCCATGGCGGATTCGCCTAACCGAAGCTCGAACTCGATGGCGTCGGAGCCGAAAGCCTCGCGCAGCTCACGCTCGATGTTGAGCCTGACGGCTGTGCTGTACCGGTACCTCGGGAGGAAAACCAGTGCTGTCATGAACCGGCCGAAGGAGTCCGGACGAAGAAAGAGCCGGGTGCTATGGCGTTCCTGGAGTCGCAGGATCTCGCGCGCACGGATGGCCAGCTGCTCAGCATCAATGTGGAACAGTTCGTCCCGCGGATACGCCTCCAACACCGCAAGGAGCTCCTTAGCGTGATGCGACGACGCCGGGTAGCCGAAGGCCCGCAGCACTTCTTCCACTGTGTCCCGGATGACCGGGATCTGCTGGGCCGAGCGAGCTGTTGAACTGGGGGAGAAGAGGCCAACAAAAGTGCACCGGCTGGTGTTTGTCCCGTTCGCGTCCACTGCGGCAAGGCTGATCTCGTCGAGGTAGGCACGGCGAAGGACCGTTGAGCGAAGCGTGGACTTGGTGAGGGTAAGAACGGGCACGTTGTCAGGAACATCGCCCGGCGCCTCGGGAGTGGCCGCATCACGGAGGAGGCCGAGCCCGCGGCGCCCGCGAAATCCCAGGAACACAAAGTTCCCGTCGTCCAGCCAACGCAACAGCTCCTGGGCTTCGCGCGCCGTCCGGTCCTTTGCGGCAGGCCCGTCCAGCGCACCGATTTCATGCACGAGTTCCTCATGGATGGCATCGGCGTCCTCGGCCGCGGCCCGGACATCACCCAGGACCTTGTTCAGCCGGCCCACCAGGAGCTCGGCGCTCGCGTTGTCCGGAATCCGGGGGATCTCGATCGCTATCCACGCCTCGGTGAGCGGTCCGGCGTCGTGCTCGTCCGGCGAAGGGACAGGTGCCGCCGTCGCATGCCCATGCTCCTCGGAACGTTCGACGCCGGTGGGCAGCCCCGAGCGGTGAGGTCCCCTGTGGATACCCGTCAGGCGGTGGGTGGCCGGGTCCCGCGTGACGCTGAAAGTGGGGTGCACCAAAAGCCGGATGGAAGCGGTGTCACGAGCGATCTCCGCTGTTACGGAGGGAACCAGGTAGGGCATGTCATCCGAGACAATTGCCACCAAGCTGGTATCTGTTTCGTTCAGGACGCCGATGACTGCTTGTCCAGGTTCACGGCGTTCCGCTAACGAGCGGTGATAGCGTGCCCGTTCCAACAAGGTTTCGGGCGTGTAGCTGCGGACGTCGTCGTCCGTGACGTGCTCGTAGTAGTCGGTCAGGAATCCGTCCGCCGGCTCCGTAATTGGTGCCATGTCGCTGCGCCTCCGCTGCGCAAAGGAGCGGCCGTGCTGCTGCGGTCGGCAAAGTCCATGCGCCTCATTTCATGATCGCTGGCGCGGGGCCGGGGGTAAAGCCCCAATGGTCACCCTCCAACGGACAATTCACCCACGCATGCGGGGGTGAATTGTCCGTTGGCCGGTGACGAGCGAACTACCGCTTCACAGCGTCCAGCTTGAGCATCTTGGCGATGACGCCGTCGAGTTCGGAGTCGTCGAAGATTTTCTTCCAGTCGTCCTTGATGATGGTGTCCTTGCCGTACTGAATGGCGATTTCGCAGGCTTCGGAGAACGGGTTGGATCCGCGCAGGGCATTGGTGAGCGCGATTTGTACGTGGCCGAACAGCATGGCCTTGGCGGCTTCCTCGGGGACGCCAGCGGTGTGGACGGTCTCGTGGAGTGCTTCGTTGAGCAGGGTGCCGATCATGCAGGCCACTGTTTCCACGAGGGTGGGTTCCAGGATGGCGAGCTGCTTGACGGTGACCCAGTGGACGTCGATCACGGGCGCGTAGATGGTGCGGATGACTGCTTCGGCTACGTCGCGGGTGGCTGCGGGGGCGTCCTCATCGATCGCGGAAACAACGTTCTGCGGGGCGCCCTGGCCGCCGAAGGTATCGGCCCATTCTTCCTTGGTGGTGCGCTCCAGGAACACGGACGGGTGGCACGGGTGCGCAACGGCCTGGACAACGTCGTCGCGCTTGGCCAGCAGGCCGGCGTAGGCGGCGGCGGGGTCGAGCGTAAGGAGGATCGCGCCGGACTTCATCTGCGGTACCACGCCCTCGGAGACGGCGCCCAGAACGGTGTCCGGGACGGCGAGGATGACGACGTCGGCCGTTTGAACGGCGTCGTCGGTGGCGGTGATGTGGCGGCCTTCGGCGCGGACGCGTTCCTGGCCGGCGGGGGAGTTCTCGCTGTAGAAGACGGTGTGGTTGGACTTCTGGAGGTTGGCGGAAACGCGCATCCCCATTTTGCCACCGGCTCCGACAACGGCGACGGTCAATTGTTCTGCTGACATTTCATTTGCTCCTTAGGAAATCGAGGCTTTGTTGGGTCCACTGGTTTTCGAGGCGGATCGTTTCCGCTTCGGAGTCCTGCCACGGCAGCCAGTGCTCGACGATTTGGTTGATGTTTCTTTCTTTGGGCCGGATCTTCTTGACCATGTAGTCGTAGTCCAGAAGACCCTCGCCCAGGGGTGCGCCCGAGTACGTGAACCCGACCCATCCCTGCTTGCGACTGAACGCAAAGTCTTTGATGTGCATGTTCAGGACATAAGGCTCGACGGCGTCAATCACCTCGCGCGGCATCTCCAGCGCCGCTACGGTATTGGCGGGGTCGCTGCAAATGCCGAGGTACGGGCTGTTGACGCGGCGCACGACGTCCAGGATCCGCTCGGTGGGGACCTGTTCATAGGTCTCGATCGCGATGCGCACCCCGGCCGCCTCAAACTCGGGCAGGACTTCTTCGAAGATCGCAGTTGCTTCGTCTGCCGTGGGGGTGTGGCCGGGAACATTGAACATGGTCCGCAGGAGATCCGAGCCCAGGATGCCCGCGATGTGCAGGAACTTCCGCAGGTGCTCCGGGCCGATGCCCTTGGTCCCGACTTCCAGCGTGATCCCCAGCTCGTCTGCCGTGCGGCGGACGGCGGCGAGGTCGTCGTCGTTCATGTCTTCCAGCGGGGCGAAATCGCAGATCTGGAACAGGTCCACGCCCAGGTCCGCGGCCTTCTTCAGCGCGTCATGGATACTCAGGGGTTCGGTGACCTGGTCCGAAAGCTGCCAGAAGAACGCGTAGCTGCTGAGCCCGATCCTGCTCATGCCGCCACCGCCTTCTCCGCGGTAAGGCGTGCCGCCGTCTCGTCAAAGATGGTCTTGAGCGCTTGAGGATCGTGGGCAAAGCGGCCCAGGAACAAGCCGGCGACGGCGGTGTCCAGTTCGGTGATCAGGCCCGGTCCGGCGCTGCCGCCGTAGATGACCCGGCTGTCTTCCTGGCCAGGCAGCGAACGCAGGTGCTCGTCCAAACCACGGACCACTGCACTGATGTAGCCGGGCGTGGCAGGTTCCGGTGCGCCGATGGCCCATTGCGGCTCGTAGGCCACGATGGTCCTGGTGGTGCGGCCGAGCGTTGCGGCGCGGTTGAGGGCTGCGTCGATCTCCGCGGTGCACTGGGCGATGGCTCCCTCCGGCGATCCTGCATTGAGTTCGCCAACACAGAGCACAGGGGTCAGCCCGTTGCGGTAGGCTGCTGCGGTTTTGAGGCCGATGATCGCATCGTCTTCGCCGAAGATCCGCCGACGTTCTGCATGGCCTACCTCGACGTACCGGCCGCCGAGTTCGGCTACGGTCTTGCCGCCGACTTCGCCGGTGTAGGCGCCTTCGTCTTCCCAGAAGATGTCCTGCGCGCCGGTGCCAACGCCGGCCGCGCCAAGGATGCGGACTGCTTCCGGAAGGACCGGGAGGGTGGGCAGGACGAACAACTCGATGTCCCCGCTGACCACGGCAGGGTGCTTGAACGCGATAGTGGCAACGTCCCGGCAGTAGTCGATGGAGCGCTGATAGCCGAAGTACATCTTCAGGCTCACGCCGATGACTGCCCTCGGACGGTCGGAAGAGGGCTTAGCAGGAAGTGACACCTTCGTAGTCCTTAATCAGGGTGACTTTTTCGGCCGAGGCGGAAGCTTCGTCAAAGGTGTAGGTGAGCCATTCCTTGGCCAGTCGTCGGGCCAGTTCCAGCCCGACCACGCGCTGGCCGAAGGTCAGGACCTGGGCGTTGTTGGACAGCACCGAGCGTTCCACGGAGAAGGAATCGTGGGCGGTGACCGCGCGGATGCCGGGGACCTTGTTCGCAGCGATCGCGACCCCGAGGCCGGTGCCGCAGATAAGAAGCGCGCGGTCGGCATCTCCGGCCGCGATCAGTTCAGCGGCAGCGATCGCCACGGACGGGTACGGAGTGTGGCTTGTAGCGTCCACCCCGACATCCGTGACGGACTCCACCAGTTCGTTGGCCTCAAGGTCGGCTTTCAGGGCTTCCTTGTATTCGAATCCGGCGTCGTCCGATCCGATGATCAGGCGCAGTTTGGCGCTCATGCGTTCTCCTTAACTGAGGTGTTCTCTGCGGTAACTGGGGTGTTCTCTGCGGTTTTGGTGTCCGCGAAGGTGTTGTGGATGGCCCGGACGATCAGGGCCAGGGAAACGGCTCCGGCGTCGGGGGTCCCGAGGCTCTTTTCTGCGTGCGGGCGGGCCCGGCCCATCAGAGGCAGCAGTTGCGCGGTGGCGTCGGCTGCTTGCTGGGCCGTGGCTGCGGCGGTTCCCCATGCTTCGGGGAGGGAGCTTCCGCCCTCGACGCCGGCAGACAGTGAGTCGCGGAAGGGGGCCAGGACGTCAACCATGGTTTTGTCGCCCACTTTGGCTTTGCCGAAGTTCATGATCGCGGCGGCAGCGTCGGCCACGCCGGTGGCGACAGCACCGGCGTCGGGCGCGTTGACGTCACCCAAGGCGTCCCCGACGGCCCGCAGCGCCATGCCCCAGAGGGCGCCGGACGTACCGCCGGCCTTGTCCGCCCAGGCATCACCGGCCAGGTTCAGAACCGTCCCGGCACCGGCACCGCGTTCGACGGCGTCTGCCGCGGCCTCGACGGCGGCGCGGACTCCGCGTTCCATGCCGATGCCGTGATCGCCGTCGCCTGCGATCGCATCGATCCTTCCCAGTTCGTCCACGTTCGCATCGACTGCAGCCTTCGCGGCGCCAAGAGCTGCAAGGACACGGGCTGCCGCAACACGGGACTCCTCGGAGGCAACTGGGATGGAACGCTCCGCCTCGTCGTTACCCGGGGCGAGTTGCTCGGCGTCGAGCGCTTGAGCACTCACTGCACCACGGCGGAAGGCCGGGGCGTCAGCGGGAGCGAGCCAGAGTTCCTCCAGCTCGGAATCCAGCCAGAAGAGCGTGAGGGAGGTTCCGGCCATGTCGAAGCTGGTCACGAGTTCGCCCACCTGCGGGTCCACTGCTTCGATGCCTGCTTCGGCGAGTAGTTGGGCCACGCGACGGTAGACCACGAAGAGTTCCTCGTATTTAACGCTGCCGAGTCCGTTCAGGATCGGCACAACCCGTGCGCCCTGCACGCTGAGGCCGTCGGGGACCTCGGTGAGGAGGTCCTTGACCAGTAGTTCGGCGAGCTGGTCCGCCGTCGGGATGTCCGTTTCGCCGATGCCGGGTTCGCCATGGATACCCATGCCCACTGCCATGCGTCCTGCCGGGACGGTGAAGAGCGGGTGGTCCGCGCCGGGCAACGTGCACCCCGTGAAGGCGACGCCGAACGAGCGGGTGCGATCATTGGCACGCTCGGCGATCTCCATGACGCGGTTCATGTCGTAACCGGCCTCCGCTGCTGCGGCGGCCACTTTGAAAACGGTGAGGTCGCCGGCGATGCCGCGGCGCTTGTGTTTTTCGGCCAGGGGAGCGGAGGAGATGTCGTCGGTGACGGCGATGCTGCGGCAATCGATGCCTTCGGCGCGGAGTTTGCCCTGTGCCTGGGTGAAGTGGAGGACATCGCCGGCGTAGTTGCCGTAGCCCAGGAGCACGCCGCCGCCGTTGTCCGCGGACTTGGCCACGTTGTAGACCTGCTGCGAAGACGGTGAAGCGAAAAGGTTTCCCATCGCGGCGCCGTGTGCCAGGCCTTGGCCAACCAGACCTGCGAACGCCGGGTAGTGGCCGGATCCGCCCCCGATGACCAACGCGACGGTGCCGGGAGTGCTGCGGGTGCTGCGGGCGACGCCGCCGGAGACGCGCCGTACCCAGCGGGCGTGCGAGGCGACGAATCCTTCGATCATCTCGTCAGCGAAGGCTGCGGGTTCATTGAACAAGCGGGTCATGCGGGTGCTCCTGGAGCTATGGATGGAAAGGGGAGGGTTATGGTTCTGCGTGGTGTCCGGCGCCTTGGGGGTCCAGGGCCTCAGCGGGGATGCCTTCAGACGCCTTGCGCTGCCGGCTGAGGGTGACCATGAGGATCGAGGAGAGCAACATGAAGCCTCCGACGACGAACATGGGAACCGTGTAGCCACCTGTCAGGTCCTTGAGCCAGCCCGTGATGTAGCCGGCGCTGAAGCCTGCCAGGTTGCCCACCGTGTTGATGAGTGCGATGCCGGCTGCAGCTGCTGCACCGGTGAGGAACTGTGTTGGCACGGTCCAGAAGTTGGGCAGCGCCGCGAAGATGGACATGGCGGTGATGGTGATGACTGCGATGGTTGCAGCCGGGGACCCGGCGAACAGTGCCAGCGGGATGCTGACGCCGCCAATGAGCGCGGGGAGTGCGATGTGCCAGGTCCTCACACCGCGCTTGGTGGCGTCCTTGGACCAGAAGTACAGCGCGAAAGCAGCCGGCAGGTATGGGATGGCCGTGATCAGGCCTTTTTGGAAGACATCGAACTTGGTGCCGTAGAGGCCTTCGAAGCCGGCGATGATGGTCGGCAGGAAGAAGCCCAGGGCGTAGAGGCCGTAGATGAAACCGAAGTAGATCAGGGAAAGCATCCAGACCCGACCGTTGCCGAACACGGTGCGGACGCTGACGTGCTTGTTGCTGGCCGTGGTTTCCTTCTTTTCCTTTTCGAGGGCGCCGGTCAGCCAGGTCTTTTCCTCGGACGTCAGCCACTTGGCCTTGGCGGGGGAGTCGGCCAGGTAGAACCAGGCAATGATGCCGATGATGATCGCGGGGATGGCAACGCCGAAGAACATGAATCGCCAGCCCTCAAGGCCGAAGAACACGCCGTGCTGCTGGATCAGGGCGCCTGCAAGCGGGGCGCCGATCACGGTGGTGAGGGGCTGGGCCAAGTAGAAGAGGGCAAGGATCTTGCTGCGGTGCTTGGAAGGAACCCAAAGGCTCAGGAAGAGGATGGCGCCCGGGAAGAATCCCGCTTCTGCCACGCCCAGGATGAAGCGCAGGATATAAAGCTGGTCCACGTTTCCTACCCAGGTGAAGAGCAGGGAAACGATGCCCCAGCTGACCATGATGCGGGCAAGCCAGCGGCGGGCGCCGAACTTGTGAAGGGCCAGGTTGCTGGGGACTTCAAGAAGGATGTAGCCGATAAAGAAGACGCCGGAGGCGAAGCCGAATTGGGCCGCCGAGAGAGCCAGATCGTTGTTCATACCGTTGGGGCCGGCGAACGAGATGGCCGTGCGGTCCAGGTAGTTGATGAAGAACATCAGGGCGACGAACGGCACCAGCCGGATAGCCACCTTCTTGATTGCGGATTTTTCGACCACCGATTGTGTGGTGTCCACATTGACTCCTAGATGTTGGTATCCCTGCGGATCCTGCATTGGATGCGCTGGGTTGACTCGTGTCCTTGCCGGGTAGGGGCCGGCGATAGCGAAGCTTGTGATTTAAACCATAGGACTGGATTCTAAATTGGTCAACCGGTTGACGAGTTAAACTTTTTGAAGTCATTTCGCCCCCGGGATCAATTGGTCATCCGGTTGCTACGCTGTGAAGGTGTCAGCGAACTCCGCCGCAGCAGCGGCCCATATGACGGCAGCCCTTGCCCCCATGGAGCAAGGCTCCGTTGTCTCCGAAGTAGCTGAGCGGCTGCTCGCCTACTTCACCAGCGGCGACATCGCGCCCGGTACGCGACTACCCGCCGAGCGCCAATTAGCTGCCTCCCTCGGTGTCGGTCGTTCAGCTGTTCGCGAGGCACTGGCCGCGCTGGAGATCCTGGGCATTGTGATAGTCCGCCCGGGCTCGGGAACATACCTGCGCGACGGCGTCTCCGAACTCTTGCCTCGTACGCTCAGTTGGGGGCTCATGCTTGGTGAGCCCAGGACCCGCGAGCTGGTCGAATTGCGCAGCGGGCTGGAGGTTCAGGCTGTGGAACTAGCGGCGCTCCGAGTCACGGATGAGGCCTTGGGCCGTATGCGCGCCAACCTCGACGCCATGGAAAAGAACCTGGACAACCTCACAGCTTTCGTTGAGGCCGATGCCTTGTTCCACCGCGAAATCGCCCACGCCTCCGGGAACACGGTCCTCGAAGAGCTCCTGCAGAGCATCCGCTCGCTACTGCGGATCTGGGTCGACCGGGCGTTGACCGATGAAGGCCATGCTGAAGCGGCGCTGCGTGAGCACACCGCAATTTACGAAGCCCTCGTGGCCAGGGACGCTTCAGCGGTTTCCCTGTCCATGCGCTCGCACATGACGACGGCATCGCGTCGACTCCTGGACGGGTTCGACGCAGCCCAGTAAGCTCTTTCGACCCCGCGAGATGGCACTTAAGCACAATGTTTGGGCCAAACATTGTGCTTAAGTGCCATCTCGGCGGAGGGGTACCGGTGCTGGTGCGGCAGACCTGACCCCATCAGACGTGGTGGCGGGATTCGAACCCGCGTGCGCTGCTTTGCAGGCAGCTCCCTGGCCTCTCGGGTACACCACGTGCAAACGACACTAGGCGCCCGAACCCGAGCCGATCAAAGTTCATTGCCCCGGCTTTCGCAGGGCTACGTTGGCTTTCGGGGGACTACGTTGCTTTTCCCAGGATTACCGAAAAGCTACGGAACGTTGCCCTTGGTGACGTCCCCGCCGGGCCAGCCTGGAAACTCCCGCGGCCACCAGCAGAGTGAGAATGGCGGCGGCTGCGTGGGTGTAAAGCATCAGGTCGGCAGCATGCACCTCGCCTGAACCCGGCTGACTGTCCGCAGGAACGGCCACGGGTTGCTGGGGCTGCCCGTGCAGATGGTCAAGGAATCCGACGCCGGAAAATGAGCCCCCTAAAGCTTCGAAGCCGAAGAACAGCAATTGCTGGGCCACGCCGGAGAGCAGCAGCAACAGGATGGGCCCATGGATCCAGCGGGAAATCAGTTGTGCGGCCAAGGCAGAGAGGGCAACGAAGGCCAGCAGGACGGGCATCGCAGGGGCACCGCCACCGGAAATGATGTGTGCGGCAAGGCCCAACGCGACAGCAACGGGTCCTGCCACCCAGGCCCACTTGTCCTGCACAGGAGTTGCGCCCATCGCCGTCCTTCCCTTCCCCACAGGTTAAACCCAACAGGTTAAAGCAGGACAGGGACTGGGAACAGGCCCTACGCCAACAGCGTGTTTACAAGCCGTGCTGCCACTTTCGCGGTTCGTCCATCGATATCGAACTCCGGGTTCAATTCGGCAACGTCCAAGTGCAAAAGGGTGCCGCTTGCGGCTACTTGGCGGCATATAGCACTAATCACGGGCAGCGGCACCCCGTACGCGGCAGGGGCACTGACTCCCGGCGCCACCGAAGCGGGCAGTACGTCCAAGTCGATCGTCAGGTACAGCACATCGATTCCAGCCACGAAGTCGGCTACGAACGTCTCGACGCGTTCCGCGGAACAATCCTCGTCCAGCAAGTACTTCACGCCCAGGCGATCAGCGGTGTCAAAGAGCGTGCGGGTGTTGTTGGGCTCCGAGATTCCGACGACGGCGTACTTCAGTTCGCGTCCGGCGGCGAGTTCTTCCTGGGCCATCTGGAGGAACGGGGTACCGGAGCTCGGGGTGGGCTCATCACGCAGGTCAAAGTGGGCATCCAGGTTCAGGACGCCCAAGCGCTTTCCGCTACCCACCGCATTGGATCCAACCACGCCCAGGTAGCTGGCAAACGCCGTCTCGTGGCCGCCGCCCAGCACCACGGTGAGATTTCCGGCGTCGAGCAGTTCCGAGATGGCGCGTCCGGCGCGCTGTTGGCCTTCTTCCAGTGAGTCGTCCTCCACAACCACGTCGCCGGCGTCGAACACGTCACGATCCAGATGGAACGCCAGTGGGGCCAGCGCGGAGCGGATGGCGGCAGGAGCCGCGGCGGCGCCCACGCGGCCCTTGTTACGCCGCACGCCGGCGTCGCTGCAGAAACCCAGCACGACGGCGGGACGAGAGGCTTCAGGAGCGGCAGGGGAAGTAAGGGGTGCTATGGCCTGCCACCAGCGGCGATGCTCGTCACCGTCGCCGTCAAAGCGGCCGGTCCATGGTGTCGGAAGGACGTCTACGGAGGGGGTATTGCTGGTGTCTGGGCCCATGCTTTAAGCACACCCCACCGGCGGGCTAAAAAACAGTTATCAGGCACGGTGGTGTCTGAAATTCCGGACATCCCTACTTGACGCCCAACAATTCCTCCACAGTTCCAATACCGAAGAACAACAGGAACGCAGCAGCAACGGCCCACATCAAGGGGTGGACTTCACGCGCCCTGCCTTGGAAGGTGCGGATCAGAACGTAGGAGATGAAGCCGGCACCGAGGCCGTTGGCAATGGAGTACGTGAACGGCATGAGTGCGATGGTCAGGAACGCGGGAATGCCAACGCCCCAGTCCTGCCAGTCGATCTTGCCTACCTGGGACACCATCATGAAGCCCACAACCACCAGCGCAGGTGCCACGGCTTCGAACGGGACGAGGTTGATGAGCGGCGTGAAGAACATGGCTACCAGGAAGAGCAGGCCCGTGACAATGGAGGCGAGGCCAGTGCGGGCACCTTCGCCAATGCCCGCGCCCGACTCGACGAAGATCTGGTTGGACGAGACGGAGGCGCCGCCACCGACGATTGCGCCCAGGGCGTCAACCTGCAGGACGCGGTCCACGTTGGGAATGTTGCCGTGCTCGTCCACGGTTCCGGCCTCGTTGGCCAGGCCCACCATGGTGCCCATGGCGTCGAAGAAGATGCTGAGGAGGATCACGAAGGCCAGCAGCGCCGCGGCCACAAAACCGAGGTGCTCGAAGGCGCCAAAGGGGTTGGCTTTACCAATCAAGGAGAGGTCCGGGGCGCCCCATTCGGACAGTGTCGGGGCCACCAGGGACCAGCCGCGCGGGTTGACGTTTTTGCCGTCGAAGCTTGGACCAATGTGGAGCGTGAATTCGAGGATTGCCGCCAGGGCAGTGGAGACCACGATGCCGATCAGGATTGCGCCGCGGACCTTTCGCACCACCAACGCGATGGTGAGGATGAGGCCGACGGCGAACACCAACGTTGGCCAGCCCATCAGCTTGCCATCCACGCCGAGGCCGAGCGGAACCGTGGTGCCTGCCGCATCCGGGATGCGTCGGACAAAGCCCGCGTTCACAAGCCCGATCAAGGCGATGAAGAGGCCAATGCCCACTACGATTGCCGTCTTAAGGGCTTCCGGGACGGCCCTGAAAACGGCCGTGCGGAATCCGGTGAGTACCAGGATGAGCATGGTGACACCCGAAAGCACCACCAGCCCCATCATGTCCGGCCACGTCAGGCCCGGGTGGGAGGCAACGGTCACGGCCACGAACGCGTTCACTCCCAGCCCGGTTGCCACCGCGAAGGGGTGCTTGGCCCAGGCGCCCATGAGGATGGTCAGGATGCCCGCCACGAATGCAGTGGTGGCCGCTACGGCCGTGAAGCCAAGGGACGCTCCGCTCGAGTCTGCCCCGGAGAGGATCAGCGGATTCAGTACCACGATGTAGCTCATGGCGAAGAAGGTCGCGAAGCCGCCACGTATTTCCCGCGAGTATGTGGACCGGCGCTCGGAGATCTTGAAGTAGCGGTCGATTGCAGAACCTTGTTTCAGCATGAAGGTCTCCGGGGATCGGGGGAGTTTGCTCTCAAATCCTATGCCCGCCGATGCGGGGTGCCGGGACGATTCGCCTAGTCTGTAAGGAAGCCAACACTAGGAGAAACCGCCCCATGCGTACCATCCGCCCGCTTCTGGCCGCCGTCGTAGCCGCTATTGCGTTCGCTTCCGCGTTGCTGCTGGGCGCCGCTCCGGCCTCCGCGCACGACGTCGCCGAATCAACAACTCCGGCCAACGGTGCGCGGGTAGCTGAAGTGCCGGCGTCGGTGTCGATCACGTTCAACAACCGGCCACTGGCCATCGGTTCGGGCGTAACTGTCACCGCTGGGGGCGAAAACTGGGCAGATGGCGCAGTGGAGATCATCGACAACATGGCTGTCCAGAAGCTGCGTCCGGGCGCTCCGGCTGGCGAATACACGGTGGTGTGGCGCGTGGTCAGTTCAGACTCCCACCCGATTGAGGGAACTTTCAAGTTCACTGTTTCCGGAACAAGCACGACGACGGCGAGCGGCTCAGCAGGCGCCTCCCCATCGGCTTCGGCGGCGGTTCCGACGGCGGGGACGGCAGCGCCCGGTACCGAAAATAGTGAGCCTGCCCCGGCAGCTTCCCAACCCTTCCCCTGGAGCATTGTTGGCCTCGCCGTCGTGGCAATCGGTCTCGTGATCTTCCTCGCTGTTACAGCCCGGAAGAAGCTGGCGGCTCCGAACGAGCCGGATGACGAAAATTCCGCGGAATAACGGGGTTTTCTACATACTTGCGAAGATCTCGAAACGGTCACTGCGACACGCCAAAAACGAACTGCTCGTTACGTAAATGTGACTTTGAAGTGATCTTCCCGTACGGTTGTACTTGTGCCTGTTCCACGTAACGGGCATTTCCGGGCTGATTGCCTAGCTCTGCCGCAGTCCGGAATCCGTTCGCAGACAAACCTACGGCAGAGACGGGGAACCCATTTTGGCCCGCTTTCAGAGCGCGCCTTGGGGTGAAGTCACGAAGCTTCCGCTGCACAGCGGGGGATAGTGGCCGGGTGACTCCCATCCGAATCCGACAGCTAACCTCGCAGGCATCGGGAGAGGCTCTTTCATGTCTTCACGCATTCTTCGCGGCCGTCGTAAGGCGGACAGCGTACGTCCTAATCCGTTCATTTCCATCTCCAAGGCTGTTGCCAGCAACGCATCCGGCGCAGGTCGCCAAGCCGCTGTCATCGCAGCAGCTTCAGGCCTCGTCCTGACAGGCTCCATTGCTGCCCACGCAGCAGAGACCCCTGTTCAGCGCGACTCCAGCCCTGCTACGGTCGCCGAGACCGTCACTGAGGGTCCCACCAAGGTTGTTACGGCCGCCTCCACGGCCACGATCAACTTCGAGCGCCCTGCGGTTGCTTCCGTTGCGGCTCCCGTTATTGAAAAGCCGGCACCCGTTGCTCCGGCTCCGGTTGCCAAGCAGGCCCCAGCAGCGGCCACTGTCAAGGCCGCCGCAACCACTACGGCTACCGCTCCGGTGGCAGCCGCGCCTGCTGCTGCGGCTCCGGCTGTTGGTGGCGTCAACGCCGCTATGGTTGCCTCGGCTTACGCCCAGATCGGCATCATGCAGGATTGCACCGCCATGGTGGAACGGGCCCTCGGCTCCGCAGGCATCCCGGTTGGCGACCTCGCACCCATGCAGTTCCTGAACTACGGCAAGGTTGTCAGCGACCCCCAGCCCGGTGACATGATCGTCCAGTCCGGCCACGTAGCCATCTACATCGGCAACGGCCAGGCCATCAGCGGTGGCATCAACGGCAACCAGACGGGCATCCACCCGATCAGCTGGCTCACCGCAACCGGCCCCATCACGTACGTACGCGCTGGCGCCTAAGCTTCACGCTCCAACTCAAAAGGCCGGTGCCTTCGAGGACTAACGTCTTCGGAGGCACCGGCCTTCTGAGTTAACTTTTGTTCGTTTCTAAGCCAGTGCGATGCCCGGCGAAGCTGGTAGGGCCACCTTGGATGAGATTGCTTGCCCTACTGCCTTGGCTTGCCGGAGTACTTCCTTGGGCGTGGGTGTAATGAGTTCCCCCACGCCTACCAAGTGCATTCCCACGGCACGCATGGCTGCCACGAGGTTCTGGCCTATGGCGATTCCCAAGTCCGTAAGCATTCGGCGCAGTTGGCTCTGGGCGCAGCGCGTCACCACGATGTGGTCGGCCAGAAGAACTCCAGTGGCTGTATGCACGGCCCATTGCCGTGGGGTGGATTCAAGCGGGCCGTAAACGCTCAGCCCAGCCCTCTGGCTGGCCGTGTTCAGGCTTGCTGCGAGTCCGTATCCAAGCTGCTGGGACGAGTCGCCGCCCAGGAAGTCCAGACGAACAGCGCGTGTGGTGGTGCGGACATCCAGGTGATGGCTTGCGGCGTAGTTGCGCAAGTGGCGCAGGATCTCGTTGCGTTCCTGCATTGCCGCGGGGTCCGCTGCGTCGCAGCGCTGGAGCATTCCCGTATGGACCGATGGTCCGGTGGTGGACAAAGTACCAAAGCCATCAAGCACGATGGAACCTACGCCATAGCGGCTGAGCTCGCTGGCAACAGCCAAGCCGGACAGGCCCGTGCCGATCACCACGGTGGTAGTCCGTTCCGTGACGGAATCAGGAGTGAGTGACACTGCTTGGGTTCCTCCTTGACGTGTGTGCCTTTCGGCAGCGCGTGGGATCGCGTCCGTGTTCCCCAAGCGGCCGCAAATAAATGGCCGGGTTGTGTCCTGGGACACTTTTGCCGGCCATTCGGTGACTCGAACACTACCGAACTTTTTCTGCCATGGATAGCCTCGGCGGCAGCGTGTTTTGGATGTTATCCGCAGCGCAACCTGGAGGGCGGTGAGCGTGCCGAAAACCGAGCCCGGACCGTTATCCACATAGCCCGAAGTCGCCTTGATTCGGCATTGCCAACCGAGAATAGTGGGCATTGGAAGGAGAACCCAGCGGGTTTCTTCGGCCCCGGCTATTGGTTGCACGCCAGCAAGGGAACACCGGTACGGAGAACCTCTGGCAGAATGGCCGGAACATCAAGCAGTAGGTGGAGAGGCGGGCCCCAATGGACCAGCACGGCAGACACGTTGAAGAACCACGGGACGGCGAGGAGCAGGCAGTGGCGCCTGGTGGAATCGTCGTCGGAGTTGACGGATCCGAGCATGGTCAATGCGCCCTTGTGTGGGCCGCGCGTGAGGCGGAACGGCGCCAACTTCCCCTGCATATAGTCACGGCTTATTCGGTGCCCATCTTCGCGGCATCCGGCCTCGACGGCGGGTACGCCACTGTGGACGATTCCGTGATCCGCGAGGGCGCGGAAGCAATCGTCAAGCAGGCCATGGATAAGGTCTCGAAGTACAACCTCGACGTCGATGCTTCGGTGGAGAACGGCGATGCCGCAGGGGTCCTCCTGGACTTGTCTGCAAACGCCGCGCTCCTGGTGTTCGGCAGCCGTGGCCGTGGCGGCTTCGTTGGGCGTCTCCTGGGCTCGGTCAGCAGCGCCTTGCCGGCTCACGCAAAATGCCCCACCGTAACGGTCCCGCTCTACTGTGCGGACCGTTTGGGCGAGAACACCGAGGACAAGCACATTAAGGCTGAGCACGCCAAGGCCGGGCCGCGCACGGTGGAAAACGTCGTCGCCGTTGGTGTGGACGGTTCAGAGCAGGCGCGCGTCGCTGTCCTTGAGGCAGCCGAACAAGCCCAGCGGATGGGGGCCAAACTCCGCGTCATTTGTGCGGTGCCGCAATACAGCGGCTCCTTGGCCTGGGTGCCCGCACCTTTGGACCGCGATGCCCTGTTCGCGGACATCAAAGTCCAGCTGGATGCAGGCGTGGCTTGGCTCCGCAGCCATTTCCCGCAGTTGACGGTGGAAACCGACCTGAGGGACGGCTCACCAGTTGACGTCCTGGTTGAGGCCAGCCGGGGCGTGGAGCTGGTTGTCCTGGGTACACGGGGCCGTGGTGGTTTTGCAGGCATGCTCCTTGGTTCCACTTCCGACGGCGTCCTGCATCACGCCAAGGGACCGGTCCTCGTGGTTCCGGACCGGGAGGACCCGCGGCTGGCAGACCGGCCCAAATTCGGACCCATGCTCGGTGCGGCTTAGGCCGCTGGCGCGCACCGGCCATGGATAACCAGGAGCCTGGGAAGCATAGGCAGGAAAACAGTGCGGGCGCGGATGTGAGTGGCCCCGTCTTCATTCAGGACATTGCGGACATCCGGGCGGACATGCTCCCCGAGGTAGGTGGCAAGGCCGCCAACCTCGGCGAGTTAAGTGCCGCCCGACTGCCGGTGCCGCCAGGCTTTTGCCTCACAACGTCCGCCTACCGGTACGCCCTTTCAGCGATTGGTATGGAGGACATCTTTGCGCTTCTGCAGGACGCCGAAGCTTCTGACCTTGACGAACTGAACAGGCTGGCCGCCCGGGCCAGGTCCTTGGTGCTCGACGCCGGAGTTCCCACCGACGTCGCTGAGGCGGTACGGGCGGCGTATCGGAAGTTGGGAGACGCTGCCCCCGTCGCAGTGAGGTCCTCAGCCACGGCTGAGGACCTTCCCTTCGCCAGTTTTGCCGGACAGCAGGACACTTTCCTGAACGTGGTCGGAGCAGACGCAGTCCTGGATGCCGTAAGCCGCTGTTGGGCATCGCTCTGGACGGACCGGGCCGTGAGCTATCGGACAACCAACGGGATAGATCATTCCACAGTGACGCTGGCGGTCGTTGTCCAGGAAATGGTGGATTCCGCGACCGCCGGGGTGATGTTCACGGCCAACCCGGTCACGGGGCGGCGCCGTGAAGCTGTGATCGATGCCAGCCCCGGTCTGGGCGAAGCCGTGGTGTCCGGCGCCGTTAATCCCGATCAGTACGTAGTTGATATGCAGAGCAACTCCATCCTGAAACGGACCCTTGGCGACCGACAGGTAGAGATCCGGTCGCTTGCCGGCGGTGGCACTGAACGAATTGAGCGAGCGGGTGGTGCTGAAGCACTCGAAAACCACTCCGTGCAGCCGTGCCTCAGCGATGACCAGATCCGGGCGCTGGCCGATTTGGGCAGGCGCGTCGAGGCCCACTATGGAGCCCCGCAGGATACAGAATGGGCCATCGATTCGTCCGGAAAACTGTGGCTCACACAGGCAAGACCCATAACTACCCTCTATCCGCTGACCTCGCGAGTGCCGGCGACTCCCGGTGAGCACGCGTTCCTGAATTTCAGTCTCGCCCAAGGCCTCACCAGGCCTCTGACACCCATGGGTCTGGCGGGTATCCGCCTGATAGCCTCCAGCGTTGCCCGCAGGGCTGCCTTCGATGTCCCAGATCCACGCTCAGGACCATCGCCCTACTATGAGGCCGGGCAGAGGATCTTCTTTGACTTCACATCCGTGCTTCGCAGCAAGGTGGGCCGGGCCATTGTGCCGCGCATCTTTGACATTATGGAGGCCCGTTCTGCGGCGGTGATTCGTGGCCTTTTCGATGACCCGCGGTTCTCCCTCACCATTAAAACTCCTATAAGACTCATCAGGCACGTTGCGCCCGTTGCGGCTAAATACCGTGTTCCAGAGTCGGCGATCCGGGCTCTTTTCCGTCCCGATGCCGCAATGAAGCGCCAAGAGCAGCTGGAGGCAGAACTCCATCAGGCCCTTCAAGTGCCGGAGGGCATCACCGCCCATCAGCGAATCGCCCACGTACAGAGAATCCTGGGGGAGGAAGTATTCGCAACGGTTCCCCAAGTCCTGCCCCTTCCCGTTCTGGGCTTTGCGATGCTGGGACTCGTCCGGAAAATGCTGGGCGAGCAAGCGCCCTTGGACCAGCTGCAAGCAGTGATTCGTGGGCTGCCCAACAATGTCACTACGGAGATGGACCTTGCACTGTGGCAGCTTGCAAAGGAAATCAGGGATGACCCGGAGGCCCTGGCCTTCCTGAGTTATCCCACACTTGAGGAACTCGTTCGGCAGTTCAAGGACAAGAAACTTCCAGCAGTTGCCCAAGCCGGGCTTGAAGCTTTCCTGCGCACCTATGGGCATAGAGCAGTGGCAGAGATCGACCTCGGCATGCCCCGATGGTCGGACGACCCCACCCACATACTCGGCGTCGTGGTCAACTATCTGCGGCTCGAGCACACTGCGGACGCACCCGACCAGCAGTTTAGAAAAGCTGTTCGGGAGGCAGATGAACAGGTTGCCAGGTTGGTTGCGCGGGCCAGGGCCAAGAGTCCGCTCCACGCCAAGCTGGTGCGAACAGCCTTGGACCGCACACGCCGGTTTGCCGGCATGAGGGAACTCCCCAAATACAACCTCGTCCTCGGCTTGGCTTCGGCACGGGAACAGCTGTTCCTGGTCGGAGCAGAACTGGCAGACGCAGGGCGGATTGAACGCGCCGAGGATATTTTCTTCCTGGACCTCAACGAAGTAGAGACTGCCCTGGCAGGCAACAAGCTCCACCAACTCGTGGAAGACCGCCGCGCGGACTATGCGCAGGAACTGCGGCGTCGGCACATTCCGCGGGTATTGCTCTCAGACGGAACAGAACCCGAAGCCACCGCTACGGCTGGCGGAACCGCAGGTGCCCCGGGCACTCTTTCCGGCAGTCCGGCGTCGGCAGGCCTCATCACAGCCCCGGCGCGGGTCATCCTGGACCCCGTTGGCGCCCATCTGGAACCAGGGGAGATCCTCGTAGCGCCCTCCACCGACCCCGGCTGGACGCCCCTGTTCCTCACCGCCGGCGGGTTGGTCATGGAAATGGGCGGTCCCAACTCCCATGGCGCCGTGGTGGCCCGCGAATACGGCATACCGGCTGTGGTGGGCGTGCCCGACGCAACTCTGCGGATCAGCTCAGGCCAGATCATCACCGTGGATGGAGCGGCAGGAACGGTTACTACGACCCCAGGTGACGCGCCAAGCTAGGCGTGCTGGTGTGACTCGTGCTCGGAGTGGCTCACGGGCTCCAGCTGGAAGGTGCAGTGCTCGGTGTCGAAATGGCGCCCCAGGCAGGATCCAAGCTGGTCCAGGATGCTGTCTGCCCCGCTGGCGTTAAGGACCTCGTCTTCCACCACAACGTGGGCGGAGAACACGGGCACCCCGGAAGTGATGGTCCAGATATGGATGTCGTGGGCCTCCACGACGCCGTCCACGGCAAGGATGTGCTCGCGGATCATGTTCACGTCCACACCCTTGGGAGTGGCTTCCAGAAGCACGTCCACAACATCGCGGAGCAGGTGCCAGGCGCGGGGGATGATCATAAGGGCGATGAGCACCGAGGCAATGGGGTCAGCGGCAGTGAAGCCCGTCGTCATGATGACGATGGCCGCCACAATAACGGCTATCGAGCCGAGAAGATCGCCAAGCACCTCAAGATAGGCCCCGCGGACGTTGAGGCTCTCCTTTTGGGCACCCTGCAGGATCATCAGGGAAATGAGGTTGGCTACGGCGCCCAGGATTGCCGCCCACAGCATGACGTCCGTGTGGATTTCGGGCGACTCCCCAAAGCGGCGGATGGCCTCGATCATGATGACGACTGCGATGACGATGAGTACAAGGGCGTTGGCCAAGGCCGCCAGGACTTCGGCCCGTTGATATCCGTAGGTCCGTTGATCGCTGGCCGGGCGGGTAGCGATCCAGGCCGCCATCAACGCGATGAATACGCCTGCAGCATCGGAGAGCATGTGGCCTGCATCGGCCAGCAGCGCCAGCGATCCGGAGACGAGGGCGCCAACGACTTGGATGCCCACCACACCTAAGGTGATGGCCAGGACTGCAATAAGCCGATTGCGATGCTTGCCGGTTGCCGTCACTCCGTGGGAGTGGTTGTGATCATGCCCCATGATTACAAGGCTAGCCCCACCCGAGCTCATGCAGGCGGTCGTCGTCAATTCCGAAGTGGTGGGCGATCTCGTGAATCACCGTGATGGCCACTTCATCGATGACTTCCTCGCGGGTGGCGCAGATGTCCAGGATGGGTTGGCGGAAAATAGTGATCCGATCCGGCAACGAGCCCGCTTCCCACCACGAGTCACGTTCGGTCAAGGGCACGCCCTCGTACAAACCAAGTAATACGGTGTCCGGTTCTTCATCTGGGCGCGGGGTGTAGTCGTCCTCAATGAAGATTGCCACGTTGTCCATTGCGCTGGCAGCTTTGGGTGGGATCAGCTGCAACGCGTCGCTCACAGCTTCTTCGAACTCCTCCGGCGACATTTCGAAGGGGGCGCCCGGCGGAAAACGCAGCGGCGAGGACGGGAGATCGCCGTCGGGAACTATGGGCAGGCCGGGAGGGAGATTCGCGGGCATGATCCGACTCTAGTCCGCCCAGACATCATTGGCGCCGTGCGTGATGGGAGATACTGAAACTCAATCCTCCTTCGACAGACACAGGAACCGCATGACCGGCACCGCTTCCCTCGCCACTGAGCCCCTCGACGTCGTCGTTGTGGGTGAGGCATTGATCGACATCGTCCAGTCGTCGGACGGACAGAAGGAGTATCCGGGCGGATCGCCGGCCAACGTCGCTTACGGCTTGGGCCTGTTGGACGTGAAAACGGGCCTACTGACTGCCATTGGCAGGGACGAGCGGGGCGATGCCATCGCCGCGCATCTGCAGCGCGCAGGTGTGGTCCTGCTGCCCGGATCCATGTCAGCAGGCAAGACCGCGACGGCGACCGCTCGGATAACTGCCGACGGTTCGGCCGATTACACCTTCGACATTGACTGGGCGCTGGCTCCACTTGCCCTGCCCTATGCGCCGAGGATCCTGCACACGGGCTCCATCGCGACCTTCCTGGAGCCCGGCGCAAGTGTTGTCAGGAGCTTACTGGAGCAGGCGCAGGGCGGATGCATGGTTACCTACGACCCCAATATCCGCCCCGACCTCCTCGGAAGTCACAGTGAGGCAGTCTCATTGTTCGAAGAGATAGTGCCGCTGACCGACGTCGTGAAAATGAGCGGCTCCGACGCCCGCTGGCTGTACCCCGGCAAGTCGTTGGAGGAAACTGCGAATCACCTCCTGGCTATGGGCACAGGCCTTGCTGTGGTGACTCAAGGGGTCAAGGGGGCGCTCATGGCAACCCGGGACATTCACATCAATGTCCCGGCTGTTCCCGCTACCGTGGCAGACACCATCGGTGCCGGTGATTCCTTTACCGCAGCGCTCATCATGGGGCTGCTGTTGCGGGGCAGCGATGGCTTGGCGCCCACAGTGCTGGAACGGATCGGAACCATCGCCTCCATGGCGGCTTCCATCGCTGTTGGCCGCCCCGGCGCCAACCCTCCCACGCACCGTGAACTTCTGGTGGGTATGGCCCGCTAGCTCACTTTGCTGTACGCCGGGCAACCCTTGACGCCCGCACGGTCCTTGTCGTCCCAACAGCCCTAGGCGTACGCCTGGTCAGTGCCACGCCGATCAAGCACACCACGCCGCCGATCAGTCCCCAGATGCTTGGGACTTCCTGAAGTACTGCCCAGGAGATGAGGATGGTGGTGCCGGGGACCAAGTAGGTGGTAGCGGCCAGTTTCCCGGCCGAGATCAAGGACAGTGCGTACGCCCACGTTGTGAAGGCGATGGCTGTGGGGAAGATGCCCAGATAGACCAAGCCGAGTGTGGCCGGCAGCGGCGCTGACTGGACTTCCGCAATCAATTGCCCTGTCCATGGGAGGCAGCAGACAGCGCCCACCATGATGCCGAACCACGTGGCTTGCCCGGCCGTAAACTTCCGCAGGACCGGCTTCTGGAGGATCGCGCTGACAGAGGCGAGCACGGCGGCAAGCAAGCACAACAACACCCCGGCGACATCCGCCGTCGAGCGCTGTCCCGAGCCGAGGGCGATCATCGCCACGCCACCGAACGCAACGGCGCTGCCAATCAGCAGCCACCGCGGGAAGCCTTCCTTGAGGACCACTCCGGCGAGGACTGCGATGAGGATCGGCGAGACGTTGATCAGCATGGCGCTGGTACCGGCGTCGAGCATGTGCTCCGCAGCGTTCAACGCCACGTTGTAACCGCCGAACCACATCACCCCGTACGCCACAATGGGCAACCATTCCTTGCCACGCGGCCAGACTTTCAGCGTAGGCAGCACAACGATTCCAAGAACGACGGCGGCAACCGCCAACCGTCCGAGCGTCAAGGAACCGGGGGAGAAGCTCGGGCCCACAGCGCGGATGCCGACGAATGCCGAAGCCCATAGGACTACGGTGACGACAACGGCGGCGATGCCAAGTTTGCTGATGGGAGCTGCGGGCGCGGGGGTGTTGCGCGGTTGCATCCCCGGGGACGGCTGGCCGGGTTCGGCCGGGGTGGTGGTTGTCATAGAGCCAATCTAGCGCCGGGGAGGCCGGCCGGGCTGGCGGTTTTCGGACGCGTCACGGCAAGAAACTGCCAATGTTTGCTCGATTGCCAGGTCGGCGACCTCCTTGAGCAAGTCCCGTAGTCACTATTGGGGAGTCGTGCAGACCTCGATTTGGGAATATCGCCATCTATGCTCTAAAGTTTTAGAGTCCAGTTCGGACGGGTGAGAACCGAAAAGAACGCATAAAGTGTTGTTTTTCCTCGCATAATCCGAATTGAGTTCAGGCCCCCATCGTCTAGCGGCCTAGGACACCGCCCTTTCACGGCGGCGGCACGGGTTCGAATCCCGTTGGGGGTACGCAAGGCAAGTGGTAAATCGGATGAAAAATGTCTGGTAAGCTAGAAGCCTTGAAAAAAACGCGGTAGAGATACTGCAAACGCAAGGCCCTGTAGCGCAGTTGGTTAGCGCGCCGCCCTGTCACGGCGGAGGTCGCGGGTTCAAGTCCCGTCAGGGTCGCTCTGAGCACCGGAAGTAATTTCGGTTCTCAAGGTGACTTGTCACCTAGGCTCTGTAGCTCAGTTGGTAGAGCGTTCGACTGAAAATCGAAAGGTCACCGGATCGACGCCGGTCGGAGCCACCACTGGGAAGCATCAGTTCTTCGGAACTGGTGCTTTTCTTCTTTAACGTGTCCGCGGTTCTGGGTTAGGGTGCGAAGCGTAGGCCCCCATGTGCGCCTACGCTTCGCCCCATGGCTAGGCTTTCAGCTTCGGCTTCACATCCTTGTTGTAAATGCCTTCCAGTGTTCCCCTCAACTCGGTCAGCGTTGCCTGCACATCGGCCTTTTCATTCATGATCCTGGTGGCTGCCTTGGCCAGCTCCTGGTCTCCGCCCGGGAGGAAGGTTCGGGCAAAGTCCTGCGTGCGTGTCACTTTGAGCTGGTCTACGACGGTTTGGAACTCCGGTGTCTGGGCAACAATCGCCGAGATATCTGCCGCCTCGGCTACGGGTAGGTATCCGGTTGCAGCAGACAAAGTAGACGTGCTCTGCGCATTCGTCATGAACGTGATGAACTTGGCCGCTGCAAGCTGCCGTTCAGGCGACGTTTTGCTGGCGATTACCAGGCCGGAACCGCCCGTGGGACAAACCTGTGAGGCCGCGGCAGAGCCACCCGGCAAGAACCCGACGCCGATCCTCATGTTGGCTTCCTTCGCCGCCTTAAGGGTGGCGGCGAGGTCGGCCGACGAGCTGATCGTGGCGCTGATGGCACCGGCTTGAAGGTCGGTAATGGCATTCTTGGAGGAGACTCCGGCCCAGCCATTCTTCACAATGGAGTCCTGCACCCACTGCATCGCGGCTACAGATTCGTTTGAATTTGCCGTAATCTCCCACTCCTTGGACCAGCCGCCGCCTTGGCCCCAGAGAACGTTTTGAAGGGTCCAGCCGGCGTAACCTGCAATCGCCGGGTACTGGTAGGCGTTCTGATATCCGGCAGCAGAAGCATTTGCCGTCTTAATCCTGGGTGCCCACTCGGCAAACTCTTCCCAGGTTTTTGGCGCCTGCTCGGGAACTCCGGCGGCCTTGAAGTGGTCCTTATTGAAATAGAACAGCGGGGTTGAGCGGGCGTAAGGGACCGCCCACAGCTGATCAGAATGTTTGTAGTCGGCGATCAAACCGGACTTGTAGTCGGAGGAGCTCGCCTTGACTGCTTTGAGGAGGTCATCGATGGGGAGGATGGCACCCGAGACGGCATATCGGAACCACCAAACGTCCGATGCGACAACCACGTCCGGCACTTCGCTCCCGGCCTGGGAAGTCTGGAACTTTTGCGCAACTTCCTCATAGTTTGAGCCTCCGGTGATGAGGTTCACTTTGATATCCGGATTGGCGGCTTGGAAGGCCTCTATCAGCTTCTGTTCCGTTTCCCGGGACTTACCGGGATGGCTGGACATGAAACTGATGCTTGGAGCAGGTTTGATCTTGGACCAATCCTCCGGGGAGAGCGTCTTTGCTGCTGTGCCCCCGGTATCGGTGGAGGGACCGCCGCAGGCTGCAATCGCGACGGCGGTGATTGAGGCTCCAGCCAAGCCGAGGAAATGCTTCCTGGAAAGTGATTTTGACATAGGGGAAGTGCCTTTCTAGTGATCGAGGTGCTTGAGCATCCCCGAAAGGTGGAGTTTTAGCCGGTAACCGAGCCCTGCGTGAGCCCGGAGACGATGTACCGCTGCAGAGCGGCAAAGATGAGCAAGATCGGTAGAAGGACGATCACCGCGCCGGCCATGAGCATGCCCCAGTTCTGGGTGCTGCCATCGCTGTTGACCAGCTGCGTCAGGCCGACAGGAAGGGTCATGATGTCTGGATGGTCCGTGACGATCAGCGGCCAGATGTACTCGTTCCATTCAGAAACGATGGTCACCAAGGCCACGGTCGCGATGCTGGGCACGGACACCGGGACAACGATCTTCCAGAGCTTGCGCCAGTGGCCCGCACCGTCAATTTCCGCGGATTCCAGGATCGCCGGCGGCAGTGTGAGGAAATGCTGCCTGAGGAGGAAGGTCCCAAACGCGGTTCCCAAGCCTGGAAGGATAATTCCCCAATACGTGTTGAGCCCTCCCATGCCTGCGATCAAAACGTAATTGGGAAGCACGGAAACCTGTGGCGGAACCATCAGCGCAACCAGAATCAACAGGAAGATGACCTTTTTAAAGGGAAAACGGACAAACACGAGTGCGTAGGCCGTAAAGACGGCAAGTACGCACTTGATGGTGGATCCGATGACTGTGACGATCACGCTGTTGAGGAAGAATCGCGCGAACGGAACTGTAGATGCTGCGTCAGCGTAGTTCTGAAGGTTTGGCGTCTTCGGCAGCAGAGTCAGGTTTGTGGTCACGATTTCGCCAGGCGCTTTGAGGGAAGACAACATCATCCATAGGAGCGGCACGAAGACCACCAGAGTTGCCAACAGGAGGGGGACGTAGCCCCCGGCAATCGTCTTGCCAAGGTTTTGCCAGGAGAACGGACGGTCACGGTGTGGTGTGGCTTCAAGGGAGTTGGTGCTCATGAGTAGTGAACCTTTCGCTCCACGAAGCGCAACTGCACAGCTGTCATGACGAGCAATCCGGCGAAGAGCACAACGGAGATGGCCGCGGAGTAGCCGGCCCGGTTGTAGGAGCCGAATGCCTGAAGGTAGGAGTCAAAGATCAGGGTGCTGGTTCCGTTGCCGGATGGAGTCATGATGCGGATGATGTCGAACGCCTGCAGGGAGCTCAGCAGTGAAGTGATCAAGAGGAAGAAGGTGGTGGGGGAAAGAAGGGGAAGCACCACCGACGTGAAGCGCCGCAGGCTACTGGCGCCATCCAACGCGGCAGCCTCCAAGAGCTGAGTCGGAATGGACTGCAGACCTGCCAGATACACCACGGCGCAATAGCCGAGGTTCTTCCATACGTACACGATGATGACCATGAGGAGCGCGAGCTTCGGATCGTTGACCCACTGGGGACTCGCCTGGCCAACTGTGCGGAGAATCCATGAAAGGACGCCATACGTCGGATCGAAAATAAACAACCACACCAAGCCGACCCCCACGCCGGAAAGGACGTAGGGCGCGAAAACCACGGCACGGGCAAACGTTGTGCCCTTCAGTCTCTGGTTAAGAGCCAACGCCACCAGCAGGCCCAGGATCATCGCACCGCCAACGGTGGTGATCGTAAATATGGCTGTTACGCCCAGCACGCTTGAAGCGTCAGGGGAGGTAAAGAATTCCACATAGTTACCCAGCCCCACTGACGTTGCGGTGGCTGCCCCGAGCGTCCAGTCCAGGGTGGAATAGTAGAAGTTAGTGACGAGCGGACGGTAGGTAAAGAGGACGATGAGCAGGACATTGGGTGCCGCGAAAGCGGCAAAAACCCATGCGTCCCTGCGTGTTCTCCGATTCCACCGTCGGTTCTTCGGGGTGCTTATTGGCGGTCTGTGGACCGGTGCCCTGCTGGTTTGCGCATCACTTGTGTCTAATCTGCCCATGGAAAACCCTCACGTTGACCCCCTCGTCATCGCTGTCCGGGCGACTTAGCACTTGCAAAAAAGCATTTGTTTCACGTTTGACCTGACAACCTAACTTCAGGTCATGGTCAACCTACACATAAAGATGGCCGATCACAAGAGCCCATTCGCGGCGGCGGAAAATGGGATCTTTTTGCCGTGTGATCTGGTCTTACAGGCTTCAACGGCGCATTCAAATACCATGCTAGTACGTCCTAACAAAGCTGGATGTGAGGTTTGCACGAATGTGCAAGAGCGTTGACTGGAACGTTCTGGGACCTGAAGAATTAGCAGAGGACCGGCTCGCGTCGTTTCTACCTTGAGCTGTCTTTGCATGGAACATCCGTATCGGACTGGACCTTCCATGTGGGACGGAAGAAGGGGGTGATAACCGAATCGGAGCACTACGTGATCTTCAGCGCGGATACGCAATGGTGGCAGATGTGTCTGGCCTTGGCCGCAGCACTTGTCCTGTCCACAGCCATAGGGTTTGAACGCCAGAGCAAGAACAAGTCTGCGGGCATGAGAACACATGCCATGGTTGGGTTGGGCGCCGCGCTGTTTATGGTCGTGAGCAAATACGGCTTCAGCGACGTATTGATGGTGGACCTGGTTCGGCTGGATCCCTCCAGGCTGGCGGCTCAAGTGGTCTCCGGCATTGGCTTCATAGGGGCGGGGCTCGTGTTCGTGCGGCGTAATCAAGTCCGCGGATTGACCACGGCAGCCTCCATCTGGGTTACAGCTGCAGTCGGGACCTCCGCCGGGGCCGGCCTCTTGCTGCCCGCGGTATTCGTCACCGCAGCCCACTTCGTCATCGTCTACGTCTATCCCGTGGTGACTGCGAAGCTCCGCTTTGGATTGCCGAGCCAGTGGTTGTTGAAAGTTACGTACATGGATGGTGTGGGAGCGCTGAGGGATGTGCTCCGAACATGCACTGAGCAAGGATTCCGTGTTCAGGGCTTCGCAACGACGCGGGGTTCGGCCGAGCCCAAGGGTGTGATGGATCGGTTGATGACAGCCACGGAAACGGCTGCCACCGTTGACCTCATTGAGATAGAGCTGGAAATCGAAGGCACCATGGCGGCATCCGACATCGTGGCCCAACTGTCTCAACTCACCACCGTTACTGAAGTCTCCCTCGTGGACGAATCGGAATAGGAAGAACGAATGATCGAGATTCAGGGCCACCGAGGCGTTCTGGCCACACGGCATGGGAATACATTGGCGAGCTTCGTCGAGGCACTTAGCCTGGGCGTGGATGCCATAGAAGTCGATGTTTGGCTCACGTCCGACATGCAACTGGTATTGAGACATGATGCCGTCATCGGAACCGCCGACATCAGGTTGGAGACCATGCTTCAGGCCGTGGTTGAGAAGCACCCAGCTACTACCACCGACGTCGATCCTGAAACACGTGCGCCGTCGCTGTCGGAGGCCCTTGCCCTGTTGCGCTTCGCCAATGCCACCGATGTTGTTCTGGACATTGAGGTCAAAACTGACGGCGGGGCCTGGGACTGGTACGGCCACGGAATAGTGACTGAATTGTCCAGAGTCCTGAAGGCCCATCAGGACGAACAGGCCGTGCGCGTCCGCAGCTTTGATCCCCAAATTATCCGGGCAATGTCCGGAATGTTGCCGGGAGTTCCGTTGGTGGCGCTGAGCAGGGAGAGCCCCCTCCGGTCGGTAGGCCTCTATCCTTCCGACCCTAAAGAACTTGTCATCACTGCCTTGGCAACCGGGGCTTCCGCCGTTGCGCCCGCCTCTGGAATTCTCGACGCCGGATTGGTCGCCGAAGCTCATGGCGCGGGACTCAAGGTGTTCCCTTGGACCCTGGTGACAAGTGACGAAATCAGCGCGGCCATCGAGCTCGGAGTCGATGGGATCTGCGTCAACGATGTAGCTCTGGCCCGGCAAGTCCTGGGCGGACTGGGTGAGCCTCTCGCCCCGACCCGACCCATCGCGTTGCCATTGCTGCATGCAGGTTCCCCGGCCTAGGCAGAGGAACCTTCCCTGCTTGTGCCTGCGACGGTTTGTGCCTGCCCCCACTCGGCTATTTTTCAGCGTTGGGGCAGCCCCAGGATTTGGGGTTTTCCTGGCAGGTGTCGGCGACAAGTGCTTTTTCCGTTTTCCAGACCTGGATGGTTTTGGGTGGTGTGGTGAGGTCCAGGGTTCCGTTGATGGGCAGTGGGGGTCCGTTGTTCACGGAGTAGGTTCCGGTGAAGCTGGTGGTGATGGTGGCGGGGTAGTTCCCTGTTGCTGTGTAGCTGTGGCTGGTGCGGGTGTCGTTGAGGAGCCAGTCGG